>JAJRDJ010000126.1 GCA_028678445.1 Methylococcaceae bacterium | reverse complement strand
TTGTACCAGGTGACCACATGATCTTTGTGACCCAACCGACGCCCCTTGCGGAAATCGCTCTGGCGCCGCTGGTGCTGGGGAAACAGCACGTCTACGCCACGCGCCTGGAACAGCGCGATCATGCAATAAGAGGCGTAGAATCGGGCGCCCAACGCCACATCGCCGGCTGAGAAATGCTCCAATAATCCGCGCAGTAACCCCAGTTCGCTCGTATTCTTGCCGGTGCAAGGCCCCGTCGCATGCGCCAACAGGGCACCGCTCGGCCAGCAAAAGACGCCCACCATCCGTGCGATCGGGAATCCCAGCCCCGGTTGTTGCGCACGCGATTGCGGAAACCGCGCCTGATTAGCCGCCGTGTCTGGCATGCTCACCGTGGTGCCGTCGACGATTTTGACCCGGCGCCCGCACCACCAATGCGCTTCGGACAATCGCTGGAATAGCTGTTGCGCGACCCGCTCGATCAGCGCCACCAGCAATGCCAGAGGGAGGGGTTGGCGGACGCGGCAAAACTGCCGGTGGTCGCCATGATCGCCTTCCCCCGAGGATTCAAGGGCCGGTCCGCCCACAGCCGCAACACCGCCTCGCGGCAACTGCCATCCGGACTGAGCGATTGCCACACGAACAGCCACAAGGTCACAAACGGTGAAAACAAGCGTTGGCGAAAGCGCAAACTACACTGGTGTGTTGCCGCCGCCACCTCTTAGGCGGTCAGCACACCGCTGATGGTCAGTCCCGGCAAACACCGCAGCTCTTCGCAGATATCGGAAAGTTGTTGTTGACGCCGAAGATGAGGTTTATACACTGGGCAGCACTCCCGTTCCTATCTGAGAGTACTATGCTTAAAGGCATGGCTTTTGTTCAGCTTTATGGGTGGATGCCTAGGCCCATGCCGAACCCCTTGACCTCATCAGGACATGGCGCCAATAAAACCAGCACGACTTAACATGTTGTTATTACATGATAATCTTCTTAAAGAAGCGCCATTGGCTTCTGAGACCACTTTTTCGGGGGGTTGGCGCAGTCAGGAGCAATAAACGCAAAGCCCCGCGTGGTGCGGGGCTCAAGGGAATTCTTTAGGCATGAAAACCAGATCTAAACTCGGCTATTGGCGGAGAGAGAGGGATTCGAACCCTCGATACGTTGCCGTATACACGATTTCCAGTCGTGCGCCTTCGACCACTCGGCCACCTCTCCAACAAGCCGCGCATTTTAATACAAGCGGCGGTCATTGTCAGCCTGATGAATGAATTAGCGCTTGAAATCCCCTAATGCAGGCGGTCTTGAGCCGTGGTTCCTTCCAGCCGCTTGGGCCATGCAAACGCCGTATCCCACGCGGCGTGGAGCTCACACCGACCGAGTTTATGCCCGATCGAGGGGAAAAGCGAGCACGCCATCCAGCGACGGGCTCCCGGTCAGCGCCATGAGCAGGCGGTCGAGTCCCATGGCCATGCCAGAGCAATCCGGCAATCCCGCGCGGAGGGCCTGAAGCAGCCGCTCATCCTTCTCCGGCACCGGCAGGTTCTTGAGCCGACGCTCCCGGCAATCGCGCTCGAAGCGGCGTACCTGCTCGTCGGCATCGGTCAGTTCATGAAAACCATTCCCTAACTCCATGCCAGAAAGGAAGACCTCCACCCGCTCAACGAGTTGCTCGTCCGCGGGACAGACACGCGCCAGCGAGGGCATGTAGACTGGGTAGTGATGGACACAGGTCACGCGCTGCTGGCCCAAATGCGGCTGTATGAAATAGCTGAACAGCAAATCGAGCCAGACGGCCCGGTCATTGCCGCAGAGCTTGGCGGCTTCCGGCAGTCCGCGCGCCTCGGACAGGCGGGCCAAATCCATGAAACTGGCGTTTAACGGATGCAGTTCCAGATGCCGGATGAAGGCATCCACGTAGCTGATCCGTTCGGGCGGCCGCAGGGTGATGATGGCCAGCGCGTCGATCAGGGCCTCGACCTCGTCCATCAGATCGGCCAGCGAGAAGCCCACCCGGTACCATTCCAGCAGGGTGAATTCGGGATTGTGCTGCCGGCCGCTTTCTTCGTTCCGGAACGCCTTGCAGATTTGATAGATGGAACCCGAACCCGCCGCCAGCAGCCGCTTCATGGCGAATTCCGGGGAAGTTTGAAGGTATAGGGGGTCACCTTCGGTCTGGCCCGGCAGGTTGAAAAGGGTCGTGAAGGGTTGCAGCGCGGGATCAGTGACGCCACGAAGCCCCAGCAGCGGGGTTTCCACCTCCAGGACACCACGGGCGGCAAAGAACTGGCGGATTTTGGAGTTCAGCTCGGCGCGTTGCCGGAGTTGTTCGAGTGAACAGACGGGTTGCCAGCGAGCAGCGTCCGGCATGGCGGCTAGGTTCTCGCCGCCCGAAACAATACCACTCGCTCCGCCCGCTTCCTCGGGCGGCAGACGGCGGGGCCAACAGGCATCGACCCGGTTATTTGACGCGAGAGACGTAATCCCCGGTGCGGGTGTCGACCTTGATCACTTCATCGGTCTGAATAAACAGCGGCACCCGGACTACCGCGCCGGTTTCGAGCGTGGCGGGCTTTCCGCCGCCGCCCGAGGTATCACCACGCACGCCAGGGTCGGTCTCGACGATCTTCAGCTCGACAAAATTGGGCGGCGCCACGCCGATGGGCGAATTGTTGTACAGCGTGACCTGACAGATATCCTGCTCCTTCAGCCACTTTTTGGCATCGGCCACGGCGGCGGCATCGGCGGCGTACTGCTCGAAGGTCTCGATGACCATGAAATGCCACATCTCGCCGTCGTTGTAAAGATACTGCATATCGGTATCGACGACATCGGCAGTCTCGAAGGTTTCACCGGATTTGAACGTCCGCTCAATGACACGGCCAGTCTTGAGATTGCGCAGCTTGACGCGGTTGAAGGCCTGGCCCTTGCCGGGTTTGACGAATTCGTTTTCGAGGATGTTGTACGGATCGCCGTCCATCATCAACTTCATACCGCCCTTAAATTCGCTGGTGCTGACTGTCGCCATTCGTGCCTCGTATGCTGTGATTAGCTCAATAAAACCCCGTCATTATAATGGACTCCCCTGTGCTTATGAATCGTTCGTTTCCCTGATGCCCCCCACCTGGCAAACCGAACTGGCCCAATCGTTCACCGACATGGGTGCACTGCTGTCCTATCTGGACCTTGGCCCAAGCGACTTCCTCGAACCGCCGGAGGCTGTCATGGACTTTCCGTTACGCGTCACACGCCCCTATGCCAGCCGTATCCGTAAAGGTGACCCGCTTGATCCCTTGCTGCTGCAGATCCTGCCCGGAGCGGCGGAGCGGATGGCTGTCCCGGGGTTTGGCGCCGACCCCGTCGGAGACCTGTTGTCCGTGGCCCGGCCCGGACTGTTGCACAAGTACGCGGGCCGGGTGCTGTTGATCAGCACCGGGGCCTGCGCGATTCACTGCCGTTACTGCTTCCGCCGCGACTTTCCCTACGCTGGGCAGCAGTTGGCGAAAAGCCGGGAACGGTTAGCGCTGGAAGCCATCGCCGGGGATGCTTCGATACAGGAGGTGATTTTGAGCGGGGGCGACCCGCTAATATTGAGCGATGAACGGATCAAAAGTCTGATCAAGGCGATTGCGGCCATCCCCCATGTCCGGCGCCTGCGTTTCCACTCGCGAATCCCCGTAGTGCTCCCCAGCCGTATCGATGCCGGCTTTCTCGCCGCCGTGTCCGCCTCGCCTCTCCGGGTGGTGATGGTCATTCACGCCAACCACCCCCAGGAACTGGATGAGCCGGTGCGAGAAGCGGTGCGAACCATGCTCTATCAGAGCATCACCGTGCTTAATCAGTCTGTCCTTCTGAAAGGCGTGAATGACGACGCGGAATGCCTGATCGCCTTGAGCGAGAGGCTCTTCGACCAGGGCGTGCTGCCGTATTACCTGCACCTTCTGGACAAAGCCCAAGGCACGGCCCACTTCGACGTCCCGGAGCATGAGGCCCAGGCGCTCATGGCAACCCTGCGGCAACGACTTCCCGGCTATCTGGTACCGAAACTGGTGCGCGAGATTGCGGGCGACCCGTATAAGCGGCCGATGGGGTAATTCCACTGCCTTCGGGTGGATTCCATGCGGTGACTTTGGGTGCCCCCGCTTCCGATAACCGCTGCCTGAATGGCATTATGTGTTCAGGCCGACTCACTCCAACGAATTTTTCCTGCCATGCCCACCTCAAGCACCCCCCGAAATATTCTCCCCTGGATGGTCATCACCCTCCTCGGCGTGGCGGCGGTCGGGGGCATAGCCCTCAACCGGGGCGAGCCGGTCAATAGTCTGTGGTTCGTGACGGCGGCGGTGTGCGTGTATGCACTGGGTTACCGGTTCTACAGCGCTTTCGTGGCGGCAAAGGTGCTGGGGCTGGACGGGACGCGGGCGACGCCGGCGGAGCGCTTCGAGGACGGGCGGGATTTCGTGCCGACGAACAGGTGGGTGGTGTTCGGCCATCACTTCGCGGCGATTGCGGGGCCGGGGCCTTTGATCGGGCCGACGCTGGCGGCGCAGTTCGGTTATCTGCCGGGGACGCTGTGGATTCTGATCGGCTCGGTGATCGGCGGCTGTGTGCAGGATTTTGTCATTCTCTTCTGTTCCATACGCCGCGATGGCCGTTCGCTGGGGCAGATGGCGCGGGATGAGTTGGGCCCGATCGGGGGCAATATGGCGATGCTGGGGGTCATGTGCATCATGATTATCCTGATTGCGGTGCTCGGGCTGGTCGTGGTCAATGCCATGAAGCACAGCCCGTGGGCGACGTCGACGGTCGGCGCGACCATCCCGATCGCGATGCTGGTCGGCTTCTACATGAGCAAATTGCGACCGGGGCGGGTCATCGAGTCGACCGTGCTGGGCGTCAGCCTGTTGCTGCTGGCGGTGTGGAGTGGCGGGGTCATCGACCACCATGCGGGCTTCCGCGACTGGTTCGATTATGGTGCCGAGCCGCTGGCCTTCATGGTCATCGCGTATGGCTTTGCGGCAGCGGTGCTGCCGGTCTGGCTGCTGCTGGCGCCGCGCGATTATCTGTCGACCTTCATGAAGCTGGGCACGATCGCCGCGCTGGCGGTGGCGATTATCATCCTGCACCCCGAAATCAAAATGCCGGCGCTGACCCGGTTCGTCGATGGCACGGGGCCGATCTTCGGCGGCAAGCTGTTTCCCTTTGTGTTCATTACCATTGCCTGCGGGGCGATTTCCGGTTTTCACGCGCTGATTGCTTCGGGTACCACGCCGAAGCTGCTGGCCAACGAGGCGGATGCGCGTTTCATCGGCTACGGGGCGATGATGATGGAATCCTTCGTGGCGATCATGGCGATGGTCGCGGCGACGGTACTGGACCCTGGCGTTTACTTTGCCATTAACAGCCCGGCGGGCGTGGTGGGGAAAGAGGCCGCAGAGGTCGTGGCGAAAATCTCGGCCTGGGGTTTCCCGGTCACCGTCGAACAGATGCGGGAACTGGCCCGTGAGATGGGTGAAACCACGCTGTATGCCCGCACCGGCGGCGCACCCTCACTGGCGGTAGGGATGGCGAGCCTGTTTGGCAGCGCCTTCGGCCAGGGCATGCTGTCGCTCTGGTATCACTTCGCCATCATGTTCGAGGCGCTGTTCATTCTGACCACCCTGGATGCCGGCACCCGCGTCGCCCGCTTCATGCTGCAGGATGTGCTGGGCAACTGGATCCCGGCACTGGGCCGGACCTCCTGGTATCCCGGCGTCATCCTGACCAGCGGACTGGTCGTCATGGGCTGGGGCTGGCTGTTGTATAACGGCGTGATCGACCCCCTGGGCGGCATCAATAGCCTGTGGCCTTTGTTCGGTATCGCCAACCAGATGCTGGCGGGCATCGCCCTGTGCGTGGCGACGACGATCATCGTCAAGAACGGCAAGCTGCGCTATGCGTGGGTGACCGGGGTACCGCTGGCCTGGCTGCTGATCGTGACGAGCACCGCTGCGTGGCAGAAGCTGTTCAGCCCGGAGTTGCGCATTGGGTTTCTCGCCCACGCGCGGGATCTTTCGGAACAGCTGGCGGCCGGCGAGCTCCCCGCCAATCAGGCCGGAATGGCGCCGCAACTGATTTTCAATGATTATCTGGATGCCGGACTGACCGGGCTCTTCATTATGGTGTCCTGGGTGCTGGCCTTTGAAACCCTGCGCGTGTGCCGGGCCATCGTTGCGAATCGGCCGCACCCCCCGTCCAGCGAATCCGCCCATATCCCGAGCCGTCTGGTCGAGGAATGGGTGCGGGATTGAGGGCGGTTAACGCCCGGACGAGCTGATCTGGCCCACCAGCCGCCCGCGCCCGTCACCGGCCGCCATAGTAACAACAGCATTCCAAGACTCGATGTCCAACGTTCTCCATCTATTCTGGCGCCCCATGTCAGGCGATGATTTCCTGCAATTCGGCGATTTTCACCTGTGGGTGGAAACCCCCAAACCTGCCCGGACCCAGTCCGGCCAACGGCATCCCCGTCACCTCGAGGCCAAACCCCTGGCTGATTGGTTGCAAACGGCGCTAAGCCAACCGGTTATCAGCCCTGCCCAGCTCGAGCCCCTGGAACTGCATCTGCCGGCCGTGAACGCTCAGCCGCTGCCGTGTCCGGAACTCCTCTC
>JAJRDJ010000125.1 GCA_028678445.1 Methylococcaceae bacterium | reverse complement strand
TGCCACCGCCATGGCCGAATCGCTGGAAGCCTGTCCGGAACTCGTCAGCACCGCTCCTGGCCCGTTTGCCCCGCGCCCTGGGTATCGCCCGCGGACCAAATTCGAGTCACGCGGGCAGCGGTTGGGCCATGGGGTTTGGGATTTGCTTTACCGGCGCGAAACCGAGACGGAAACACAGGAACCCAACCCGGCCCCCCGTTCTACCGTTCCAGCATTGCCGGAATCACCCCCGGTGCAATAATTCTGAGGCGTTTGTCGCGGCCCGTCTCACCCGACAGCAAGACCACCTCCCGCCTCGGAACCTTGAAAACCTCTGCCAGAAAGCGGATCAGGTGCTGATTGGCCTTGCCGTCCACGGGCGGGGCGGCGATGCGGATTTTCAGCCGGTCACCGTGATAGCCGACGATCTCGTCCTTCGCGGCGCGCGGCTGAACATGCACATCAAGGATCAGCTCAGGCGTCGCCAACATCCCGGCCAATTTTCCAGTCCGTCCCATCAGGTCAGCAGGGCGGCCAGTTGCTGCAGGGGCGGGAGCAGCAGCATTTTGGCCAGTTGAATACCGATCAAGGGAATAATCGGCGACAAATCAATACCGCTGGAGGAGGGCAGTAAACGGCGGCTGGCGGAGAGTAAGGGATCGGTGAGGTTGTAAAGCAGGGCGATGGCCGGATTGTAGCTGGTCGGTCCAATCCAGCTCAGCAAGGCCCTTATAATGATGGCGTAGAAATAGATGTTCAGCACCAACTCCAGCAGCTGGGCCACTGCCCAGACGGTGAGCGCGGCGAAGGAAGGGCTGGCGCCCTTGACCAGAAAAATGAGGAATCCGCCGAGGATTTGCAGTCCCAGCGTCAGTACCAGGGTGGCACTGTCGATCCGCCCGACGGAGGGGATGAAGCGCCGCAAGACCTTCAATGGCGGATGGGTGATCCGGATCAGGAATCGGGACAGTGGATTTTGATAATCCGCCCCGCTCCACTGAAACAGGAAGCGCAATACCAGAGCGAAAATGTAAAGGCTGAAGAGGGTGTCCAGCAAGAAGACGGCGGGCGTAATCCAGTATTCCGGGGTCATGCTCAGGCTCCAAGCTGTTTGGCCAGTTCGGCGGCACGCCGCGCGGCGGCCTGCATGGCCTTTGCGACCAGTTCCCGCAGCTTGCCTTCCTCGAATGTGGCGATCGCCCGTTCGGTGGTGCCGCCCGGGGAAGTGACCCGGCGCCGCAACTCGGCCGGTGACTCGGCCGACTCGATGGCAATGCGGCCAGCGCCCAGCACGGTTTGCTGACCCAATAATCGCGCCGTTTCGCGATCCAGCCCCAGCGCTACCCCCGCTTCTTCCATGGCTTCCATGAACAGGAAAATGTAGGCGGGACCCGAGCCCGAGAGCGCCGTCACTGTCTCCAGCAGGATTTCATCACCGACCCACACCGTCAGCCCCACGGCGCGCAGAATTGCCTCGGCCTGGCTACGCTGCTCCTCGCCAACCCGCACGTTCGCGTATAGCCCGGTGGCGCCGGTCCTGACCAGCGCCGGGGTGTTCGGCATGCAGCGGACGACAGCGGCATCACCGCCGGCCCAGCGTTCGATGCTACCGGCGGTGATGCCGGCGGCGATACTCACCACCAGTGGCTGGCGCGCCTGAATGATGGGCGCCAACTCCTCGACGACGGCGCGCAGTACCTGCGGCTTCACCGCCAGCACCAGAATCTGGGCATGCTCCACCACAATGGCATTGCGGGTAGACACATGGACGCCATAGCGCTCCAGCAAGGAGGTGAGCGCATCCTCATGAATATCGGACACCCATATTTGGTCCGCCGGATAACCATCCGCGATTAGCCCGCCGATGAGGCTGGCAGCCATGTTGCCGGCGCCGATGAAGCCGAGAATTTGTTGTTTCATAGTGCTCGTGATGGGTTAGATCAAACTGGCCGGCATTTTAGCCTAGCCAGCTCGCAGGCCAAATATGGCGGTGCCAATGCGGACCAGCGTAGCGCCCTCGGCCACGGCGGCTTCAAGATCGTCCGACATGCCCATGGATAAGGTGTCGAGGCCGGGAAGAGCGAGATTCTCCATGGCCTGGCGCAGCGCGCGGAACGGCTGAGCGTGTTGTCTCTGATCATCGGTCGGGGCGGGAATCGCCATCAAACCCCGCAAGCGCAAGCGCGGCAATTGGACCACGCCGGCAGCCAGGGCTGGGAGATCTTCAACACTAACCCCACTCTTGCTGCCTTCGCGACTGATATTCACTTGCAGGCAAACATTCTGCGGCGGCAATTCAGGCGGCCGATGCTCGCTCAGCCGCTCGGCAATTTTCAGGCGTTCCACGCTGTGCACCCAATCGAATCGGGACGCAATCAACCGGGTCTTGTTGGATTGAAGCGGGCCGATGAAATGCCAAATCAGGCCAGGCTCATTCGCCAGCGCGTCCTGCTTGGGCAAAGCTTCCTGCAGGTAGTTTTCGCCAAAATGCCGCTGGCCGGCGCGGAACGCTTCGCGCAAAGCCGCCGCCGGATGCCCCTTGCTTACGGCTATCACACGCACCGAACCGGCTGGCCTGCCGGCCATGCGTTCGGCGACGGCGATGCGTTGTCGCACCGCCTCAAGTTGTTCCGCGATCAAAGACGGCATGGATGAAATTGGAATGCTCTATACTTTGCCATCAGCGGTCAGTGGGCTGCGAAACACCGAAAAC
>JAJRDJ010000124.1 GCA_028678445.1 Methylococcaceae bacterium | reverse complement strand
CCGAGCGCCATGCCGGCAGCTTATCGATTGGCCCGGGCCGCCGATTCCACGGCGCGGTATTTCCGGGCAATCTTGTCGAGTAGGCCATTGACGAATTTATGGCTTTGCGTGGCGCCGAATTCCTTGGCTAGATTGATGCCTTCATTCACTACTACCCGGTAGGGGATGTCGGGGTGTTGCAGCAGCTCATAAGTGCTGATCCGAAGAATGGCACGCTCGACCGGGTCGATCTGTTCGACCGGGCGGCTGGTGAATTCGGCCAGCGCGGCATCGACCACGTCCAGCGCCTTCGGCACGTTGTGCAGCAGGTCTTGGAAATAGGGAAGTTCACCCTTACCAAGCCCGTGCTCTTCCACGAATTGACGTTCGATTTCGGACAGGTCGTAGCCGGTGAGCTGCCACTGATAAAGGGCCTGCACCGCGCTGCGGCGGGCCATGCTTTTGGAGCTGCTCATCCGGCGTCGAGTTCACGCAGGAGGTTGATCATCTCGACCGCCGACAGGGCCGCCTCGGCGCCTTTGTTGCCAGCCTTGGTACCCGCCCGTTCGATCGCCTGCTCAATGGTGTCTACGGTCAAGACGCCGAAGGCCACCGGCATTTCGTGCTTGAGCGAAATCGTGCTGATCCCTTTGACGCATTCCCCCGCAACGTAATCAAAATGTGGCGTCGCGCCACGGATGACGGCCCCGAGGGCAACAATCGCATCGTAACGCCCGGTGGCGGCGGCCTTCTGGACCGCCAGAGGCAGTTCATAAGCGCCGGGCACCTTGACGACATGAATGTCCTCCGGTTTTGCCCCGTGTCGCACCAGCGCGTCGATGGCGCCACTGATGAGAGATTCGACGATAAAGCTGTTGAAACGCGAGGACACCAGACAGAAGCGGGCACCCTGGACCAGCAGTTGGCCCTCGTAGGTTTTGAGTGGGGTCATGGTTAGCCTTTGTCGTTGGGGAAAATGAGTAGGATCGTGGCCTATAGTCGGTGCTGTCAAACAGTCGCACCAGACCTGTCGGCCAACCACTGTGCGAGCACGCCATCGAGATTGGCGATTTGAACGTTGGCCTCGACCCAGGCGTTCCCGAGATTACCCGCCAGCACCAAGTGTTTGCCGCCCGTGATACGGGTCGGCAGCCGATACGTTTTTTGCAAGCCGATTGCTGTTTCCGGGGCTTCGGGTCCGCCGAGGTCCTCTTTCCATTGCCGTTCCAGGGCGGGGCAATCAGCTTGCTGAGTTGCCGCGCCAGATCGGCGGGAGGGGGCGTTGTTGCGGGACGGATCACGCGACGGACCTGTTAGCCATCACAGACTACGAAATCAACCACTTCCAAGCCATAGCCGGAGAGACCGAGGTATTTTTTTGGGGAACTCCCCAACACCCGCAGCTTGCGAATGCCGAGATCCGAGAGAATCTGCGCGCCGGCTCCCGTGGTTCGCCAGTCTTCCTGAGTCATTGGCTGGGGGGCCAATTCTATCCCGTGATCTTCCATCTGGTACTGGTGGATTCGCTCGACCAAGGATTTATCATCCTCCTCCTTGCGGATGACAACCAGGACGCCGGTGCCTTCCTCGGCGATGCGGCGCATGGCGGACCGTAGCGGCAGGCTGGCGCCATCTCGCTTACCGCTGAGGAGATCGCTTAGCAGATTCCGGCCGTGGACGCGTACCAGTACCGGCTGATCGCCCGAAACCTTGCCCATCGTTAGGGCCAGATGCAGCCGCTGATCGACCTGATCCTGATACGCAATCATTCGGAACTGGCCGTATTCGGTCGGAAAATTGCATTCACAGATGCGCTCGATGGTTTTCTCGTTCTGGATTCGGTATTGGATGAGGTCTGTGATCGTGCCGATCTTGAGATCATGCTCCGCCGCGAAGGCTTCCAGTTCTGGCCGGCGCGCCATGGAGCCATCATCGTTGAGGATTTCCACGATCACCGCCGCCGGTTCCAGCCCGGCAAGCCGGGTAAGGTCGCAACCCGCTTCGGTATGCCCGGCGCGGTTGAGCACGCCGCCGGGTTGGGCCATCAGCGGAAAAACATGCCCCGGCTGCACCAGGTCATCAGCCTTGGCATCCAGCGCTACGGCGCACTGAATGGTGCGAGCCCGGTCCGCCGCCGAAATCCCCGTGGTCACACCGAGAGCGGCTTCAATGGATACGGTGAAATTGGTCGAATGAGGTGTCCGGTTTTCGTTCACCATAAGCGGTAAGCGCAGCTGCTGACAGCGTTCGCGGGTCAGTGTCAGGCAAATCAGGCCACGGCCATAGCGGGCCATGAAGTTGATGTCCTCGGGCCGCGTGTGCGTGGCGGCCATCACCAGGTCACCCTCATTTTCGCGATCCTCATCGTCCATAAGCACGACCATTTTGCCGAGCCTTATGGCCTCGATGAGTTCCTCGGTGCTGTTCATGACATAAAGCCGGTGTCTTTGAGGAGCTGCATGCTAACACCCACGCCGGAGTCAGCCGCCTTGTCACCCAGCAACAGGCGTTCGAGATACCGCGCCAGGAGGTCAACCTCCAGGTTGACGGGATGGCCGGTTTCAATCGAGCCCAGCGTGGTAACCGCGAGGGTGTGCGGCACGATATTGACGCCAAAGCGCGCGCCATCGACTTCGTTTACCGTCAGGCTGATGCCTTCCACGCAGATGGACCCCTTCGCCGCGATGTAGCGGGCGAGCGCCGCCGGTACCTCGATGGTGTAGCGCCAGGAGCGGCCATCAAGCTGCTTGCCGACAACTCGGCCCACGCCATCGACATGGCCGCTTACCAGGTGCCCGCCAAGGCGGGTGGTGGGCAGCAGGGCGAGTTCAAGGTTGACCGGCGTGCCGCTCCGGGCCTCCCCGAGGGTGGTGCGCGAGAGAGTTTCCCGCGACACATCGGCGCTGAACTGATGGGAACCCAGTTCAACGGCGGTCAGACAGACACCACTGACGGCGATACTGTCGCCGACTTTTACTTCGTTAATTGGCAGCTTGCCGGTAGCGATGGTAAGGCGGCAGTCGCCGCCGCGCGATTCGATTCGGGCGAGAGTACCTATGGCCTGAATGATGCCGGTGAACATGAAGCGAAGCGGGATTTGTTTGGGGGGGCGTAGTGTAGCGCAATCGATCGGGTAAGGGATTTGGTATGCGACCGGTTACCGAACTAAACCCCCCCTGCGTTCTTCAGGGATAGCTCAAAGATTCGCGCAGAACTCGAAGCTGCCATGCGGCGGGCACGGGTAATTTTCGGTGCAGTCTTTGGCTGGGCGAAGACGTTGGGGGATTGCGCGTGACTCACGTCGAGAGACAAGATCAAGTCGGTGCGCAAACGATTTTTACGTGTGCCGCTAAAAACCATAAGAGCCACGGCTTGTCTGGACTTCAATCCAGCAGATCAAAATAACTCTTGTCCACACCACACTCCGGACATACCCAGTCGTCCGGGATATCATCAAACCGGGTACCCGGGGCCAGCCCGGAATCCGGATCGCCCAGTTCTTCTTCATAAACCCACCCGCATGCGGAACAGATATATTGTTTGTAGTTAGACATTTCTGGTTTTACCTTCAAAGAATTAATTAACATGCATATACCAAACTTTTCTAAAGCGAAGGTGATTTTACTGGCCACAGGGCCTATATTCTAGCCATTTTACTCCCTTCTCACGCCAACTTGGACTATGCTAAACCTGAGATTGAGGCCTCGTTTGGGAGAGCGCCATGAACCGAAGAATTCGTTTGCAGCGGTTGGCACCCCGGGATCAGAAACAATGGAACAAAGCGTTCTACCGGCATAAGGAGCAGCGCCT
>JAJRDJ010000123.1 GCA_028678445.1 Methylococcaceae bacterium | reverse complement strand
CGGCAATTTGACGTGCTCCTGCGACTGGGGCGACGGCACGTCGCGGGCGGCCCTCGCCCAGCGCTGCCGCTGGCGACAGGCAGCTTCCGGGTGAGCTCACGATCATCGCGGCCATCCTGGAGCGGCCGGTGATCGAGAAGATCCTCACTCACCTGGGCCTGGACCCGCAACCGCCGCCCAAGGGCCGGGCGCGCGAGCCGGGGCAGGCCTTCGCTGCCTGAGCCGCGCCGGTCGTCGGGAAACACCCCGCCACGGTCTGCAACCCCAAACCGCAGCCGGGCTGACGCAGCGCGCCGTGTCGGCGCGACGCTGTCGAAGACAGGGTCAACCCTGAGGCCGAGATCCGCTCAGGACCCCGCGCTGTGCCCAGAACCTGCCGAATCAGCACGAAGCGACGGTACCGGCGCCAAATCCATGCATTTCAGGCCGACGCAGGCCGCGCCCAAGGCTGTCTCGGGCCTTGCCGAGGGCGTTTGAAACTCCTATGCTCGCTTCCTATACGGTCCTTCCTTCCCACCTCTGCATCCCATAAGGGGAACCAATTCAATGTCGATGCTGCCAGTCTACAACTACTCCTTTTTTGAGAAAGTTGACAGCAATTTCGTGGCCAACTCCCTCATGAAGTTCACCGGAGATCTCAACAAGGATGGACATGTGGATTTGCTGGTACTGGGACTGGATTGGCCGAGTAGCCAGAGTGATCTGCGCCCATGGAGCGCACAACCGGGGAGATTGTTCTTGGGAGATGGACTTGGCGGGTTCACGCTCGCTCCAGAGAGCCTTTTCCCGATCAATCAACTGCTGACCGTACATCCACGCGAAGTCCTGATCGCAGACTTCAATGCTGACGGACAGAATGATCTATTCATTGCGGACCATGGCTGGGACGCCAATCCATTCCCGGGATTCCAAAACCAGTTGTTTCTCTCCACGCCTTCCGGTGGTTGGCGATATGCCTCGGATCAATTGCCCCAGATCTCCGACTTTACACACGCGGCCGCAGCTGCAGATATTGACCGTGATGGTGACCTGGATATCTTTGCGGGCAATGGTTATGGAAAAATACCTCCTTACTTCCTGATGAATGATGGAACCGGGCACTTTGTGCGAGATGACACGCGCCTGCCCAATGCCACTGGCGAGATACTTGATACAGTGACACGTATCACCCATTTCGCCGGTGCCGAGTTTGCCGATTTGGACCAAGATGGATGGGCTGATCTGATTCTTACTGCGGCCGCTGCACAGCCTTATGAACAGTTTCGCAACACCACAGTTTTCTGGAACCAGCAGGGTAGGTTCGTTCAGGGTCAGGTGACACAGCTTCCGCAACCCGCCAGACCGGAATCCCGTAGTGACATGGAGGTCGGCATCGCGGATTTTGACGGCGATGGGCTGAAAGATATAGTGCTGGTCGGTTCTACCGGCACGGCGGATGGATCGTTTGTGCAGTTGTTTAAAAGCTTGGGCAACCGGCAATTCGACGATGTCAGTGCTTCTCGCCTGCCCCAGGAATTTCGAGAAATCCTGCCAACAGACGATACCCGCATCAATAAACCCTGGCCCATCTGGGTAACGGTCTTTGATTACAACGGAGATCTCGCTTCTGATTTTTACATGGAATTCTCTGGAGCGGGAGCTGGCGATTCCACACCGGTTGTGTGGCTCAACGATGGTATGGGCGGTTTCTCAGTCGTGACCCCGGGCCAGCTGGTCAACCCCGGCTATGAAGGCCAGTTCGCTTACGGGCGTTTATACCAGACGTCTGCGGGATTACAGTGGGTAGGCCCTGCAATGGAAAAGTCCGACCACTCCTTATTGCTGAATCGGATGGTTACGACTACTGCTTATATTGGCCGTCCGGGTGATGATGCCGCCGAGTCACTGACGGGAAACAACAATAGAAATTATTTTGTGGGTGGCGGTGGTAACGATACCATTGATGGTGCCGGCGGCATTGATTTCGCCACGTACACGTCACATTCTGGTAATTACCAGATACTCGTAAAGGAAAATTCCATACTCGAAATCAGCGCGCGCTCCGGAGGCGAAGGTATTGACTCGCTACTCAATATTGAACGCCTGAAATTCTCGGATGGCATGATGGCGTTCGACCTAACAGGTAATGCAGGGATTGTCGTGAAGATCCTGGGAGCAGTCTTCGGCGCCGCGGCAACCCAAGTCAGGGAATATGTGGGCATCGGGCTGCACTACGCAGACGGCGGCATGAGCTACGAGGCCCTAGTGCAGCTCGCCATCGATGCCCGGCTGGGAGCGAATGTCAGCCATTCGGCGGTCGTGGACCTGCTGTACACCAACGTCGTCGGCATGCCGCCCCCCGAAGCGGACCGTGCCCACTTCGTCGGCCTGCTCGACAACCAGACCTTCACGGTGGCCGGACTGGGGGTCTTCGCGGCCGACTTCGAGCTCAACCTCACCAATATCGACCTCGTGGGCTTGGCGCAGCAAGGCCTGGAGTACGTGCCGTATGCCGGCCCGTGAATCGCGGTCGGCCTACGGCCAGGGATCTGTCGTTGACGGACGAGGACGTCGAAGGCTAGGCTGTGGCCGCGAAGCCTTCGGTGTCGATCCGGATGCTTGCCGTGCCGGCACCTCACCTTGGTCGACCTCTTGAGGATTTCGAGAGTACCCCCCGGCGGTCTGCGGTGAATGGGCCCATACCCAAGGCCCAGCGTCACCCCCTCCGACTGAGCCTCACCGCTCCCCGGTCGAGCGCCCGGCTCAGGTACCTGGCGGCCGCGTCGATGCAGTCAGCACGAGGCAGCCCGGATCTTCCTTGGATGCGGTCGAGGATCGCGACAGTGTCGGCCAGCAAGATCACGTTGTCCTTGGCGGCATCAGCATCGTTCGCGGCTTGATGACCGTCGCCCTGAGGCTGCTGCGCCCAGCG
>JAJRDJ010000122.1 GCA_028678445.1 Methylococcaceae bacterium | reverse complement strand
GATGAGCGGCAGGTTTTTGTGCTGGCTCTGGATGCCCCGGCTGAACTGGATTCCGTTCGTACGCACGCCCACTGCGAAATGACCGGCCTGGCCGAACAGATCGGGATCGACATTCTGAGCGGCGATGCCCGTCAGCAAGTCTTGAATCAGCGCAGAGCGCTGGGCGACGACTACTTCTACCTCTTATCGCCCGAAGATGCCGAGACGGGATCCAGGCTGCAGGGCGATGCGCTGAAGCAGGCGGAATCCGGCTTGCTGGTCGTCCAGTGCCGGCGCTCGCTGCCACCGGAAACCGAGGTACGGTTGATCTGGGGTAAGGGCATACGCTCGGCAAGTGGCGTCGCCGGCAAGGAAGACCGGGTACTGAATTTCAAGACCCGCCCGGCCTTCACGGCGCGCCTTCGCTGCCAGCGCGTCAATCCGCAAGCCGCCTGCCTGCCCATGCTGCCGCTGGAGGTGTTTTTCACGGCGGAGGTGCCCGCCGAACAGCTCATGGCGGTACGGCTCGTCGATGAGATGGGCAAGGAATATCCAATCCAGCGCATCGATCCCGGGAAGACACCGGTCTCCCATACACTCAGCTTTAACGGCCCCTTCCCCGAGAAGGCACGACTCCGTATCGAATTGCCCGCAGATCTCCATGATGACGCCGGTCGACCGCTTCAAAATGCCGCGAGATTCCCTTTGCAGGTACCTGTCGACGAATATCCCCCACTGGCCAAATTCTCCGGTGATTTCGGCATCATCGAGCGGGCAGCGGGTGGCATCCTGCCGGTGACGCTCCGTAATCTTGAACCGCAGGTCGAGGGTCGGCAGCTCGTGGTCGAGGCGGTCGATGGCGTGCCTGGCCAAGTCCAACGCCTGACGGAGAACGATTCCGAAATCATTCGCTGGCTGGAGCGGGTCAAGCAGGCGGTCCGGCTGAGAGGCGAGTGGGTGACGTCAAAGGGCGGCAAGGAGGACGCGGCCGTCTGGAAGGAGCAGACGGGGTCGGAGTCGGTCTTTGCACGGACCGATCCGTCGTCCCCGATGACCGTGCCCAAGCCACTGGGGGCCAAGGAATTCGAGGTCATCGGCATCCCGCTGGTACGGCCGGGGTTTTATGTCGTGGAACTGAGTAGTCCCAAACTCGGAGCCTCCCTGCTGGGTGACAAGCAGACACGGTATGTCGCGACTTCAGCGCTGGTGACCAATCTCGGTGTCCATTTCAAGTGGGGGCGGGAAGGCTCCCTCGTTTGGGTCACGACACTGGACAAGGCCGCTCCCGTGTCCGGCGCTCGGATTCAGATTAGCGATTACTGTTCCGGAAAAGTCCTGTGGCAGGGACAAACCACGCCAGAAGGCATCAGCCGGGTGCCTTCCGGTGCAATCCCCAAACCGCATGGCGGCGATGACTGTTCCGAGGGAAGTCCCGTACCGCTCTTCGTGAGCGCCCGCGTGGATGATGACCTCGGCTTTACCGCCTCGTTCTGGAACAAGGGCATACAGCCCGCTGATTTCAACCTCAACGTCGGCGATTACCTCGGCCCTGAAATCGTTCATACCGTCTTCGACCGGCCCTTGTTTCGGGCGGGTGAAACCGTTTCGATGAAGCATTTCTTGCGACGGCACACACTGGAAGGCTTCGGATTGCCAAAGGCTTTTCAGCCCGCCTTCGTCGAGATCACCCACACCGGCAGCGACCAGCAATTCCGCTTGCCGGCAGCGGCGGATACCCAGGGTATTGTGGAATCGGTCTGGGCTATCCCACGCGATGCGCGACTTGGCGCCTATCAGGTCGCGCTGACCGACGCCAAGCAAGCGCAGCGCTTCGAATCGGGCAGGTTTCACGTGGAACAATTCCGGTTGCCGACGATGAAGGCAGTCATTCAGCCGCCGAAGGATGAGCAGATCAACCCTGGCGAGATGCCGCTGGATCTGTATCTAGCCCATCTGAATGGTGGCGGTGCCAGCCAGGCACCCGTCAAATTGCGAACCTTGCTTGAGCCCAAGGATGTCAGCTTTAGCGGTTATGAGAATTACGTCTTTGGCGGCGAAACGATCAGGGAGGGTCTGTCGGAGGAGAGTGATTTCAGCGAAGCGGAAGAGAGCACCAGCCGGAAGCCCGCGGAGGTGCTTCCGCTGGTCCTCGATGCCAAGGGCGCGGCCCGTACTACCCTGAAAAACCTGCCAAAAAGCCGTAAACCGCAGGATTTGATCGTGGAAATGGAATATCAGGATGCGAATGGCGAAATGGAAGCGGTAACGCGCCGGGTACCGTTATGGCCGGCCGGAATCAATTTGGGGCTAAAGACCGAGGGCTGGGTGGCCAGCCGGGATCAGGCACGCTTTCACGTCGCGGCGCTGGATTTGCGGGGCAAGCCGGTCGCCCATCAGCCCATTGAGGTGGACCTGTTTGAGCGCAAAACCTACTCCTGGCGCAAGCGGCTGATTGGGGGCTTTTATGCCTACGACAACCGCACGGAGGTAACGCGCATCAAGGACGGGTGCAAGGGCCGAACCGATGCGATGGGATTGCTGCATTGCGTCGTGAAGCCGGGTGTCGCCGGAGAAATTCTCCTGCAGGCGAGCAGCCGTGACGAACAGGGGAATGAGGCGGTCAGCATGACCAGTCTCTGGCTGGCAGGTGAGGACGATACCTGGTTTGACGGGTCCGGTACGGATCGTATCGACCTCATCCCCGAACAACGTGAATATCAGCCAGGCGAAACCGCTCGCTTCCAGGTGCGCATGCCATTTCGTTCGGCTACGGCGCTGGTGACGGTGGAGCGCGAAGGCGTTGCCGAGAGCTTCGTCACCACGCTCAGCGGCAAGGCGCCAGTCATCAACGTGCCGATCAAGGGTGAGCAT
>JAJRDJ010000121.1 GCA_028678445.1 Methylococcaceae bacterium | reverse complement strand
GTGTCCACCGCCCGCCGCCAGGATGGGATCCAGCACGACGGGCACGGGACCGGCTTCGCCAATCAGCTTCACGACCGCCAGGGCTATCCCGGCGCTGCCCAGGAGGCCGATTTTGATGGCAGCGACCGGCAAATCCGCCAGCACCAGACGCGCCTGGGACAGAAACAAATCGGGAGCTTGCGGATAGACCGCCTGAACATCCCGGGTATCCTGGGCGGTCAGCGCCGTGACCACGGTAGCGGGATGGCAACCGAGCGCGCGCAAGGTTTCTATATCGGCCTGCAAACCAGCGCCGCCGGTGGGATCGTGACCCGACAAGCACAGCACCACAGGGGGATGAGGGGACATGGCAGCGTCCAGAAATATGTTAAAAACACAGTGTCCCACACCCGAGCATCCATCCCCAAGCACCGGCCGGGAATCTGAAACAGGGACAATATCGAGAATGAACAGCACCCTTGCCGTTGACAGTACCGGGGTGCCTCGGTACTTTTACACGTTGCCCGCGTCTACGCCCCCCTTGAAGCCCATTACATACCAGAGTCACGGATGGAAGAATTCCAACGCATCAAACGCCTGCCCCCCTATGTTTTCAACATCGTCAACGAGCTCAAGGCGCAACAACGGGCGGCCGGGGTCGACATCATCGACTTTGGCATGGGCAACCCGGATCGGGCAACGCCCCAGCATATCGTCGATAAACTGATCGAAGTCGCGCAGAAAGGCCCGGCCCACCGCTACTCCGTATCCAAGGGCATCATCCGCCTCAGGAAGGCCATCTGCGGCTGGTACGCGCGGCGTTTTGACGTTGAACTTGACCCCGATACCCAGGCCATCGTCACCATTGGCTCCAAGGAAGGTCTCGCCCACCTGGCCCTGGCCACGACCGGCCCGGGTGATGCGGTCCTGGTGCCCAACCCGGCCTACCCGATCCACCCCTATGGGTTCGTGCTGGCCGGGGCGGATGTCCGCCACGTGCCGCTGGTGCCCGGCGTGGATTTCTTCGAGGAACTGGAAAAGGCCATCAAGACCTCCTGGCCCACGCCCAAGATGCTCATCCTCAACTTCCCCGGCAATCCGACCACGCAATGCGTGGATCTGGAGTTCTTCGAGAAGGTCGTGGCACTGGCCCGGGAGTACAACATCTGGGTCGTCCATGACATTGCCTATGCCGACATCGTGTTCGATGGCTACTTGGCGCCGTCGATCCTGCAGGTGGCGGGCGCCATGGACGTGGCCGTCGAATTCTTCACGCTCTCCAAAAGCTACAACATGCCGGGCTGGCGCGTCGGCTTCATGTGCGGCAACCGGGAACTGGTCGCGGCGCTCGGGCGCATCAAGTCCTATCTCGACTATGGCACGTTCACCCCCATCCAGGTCGCGGCCATCACCGCGCTGGAAGGGCCGCAGGATTGCGTCCAGGAAATCCGCGACACCTACCATGCCCGCCGCGACGTGCTGTGGTCCAGCCTCGCCAGCATAGGCTGGGAGGTGGAGAAACCCAAGGCCACCATGTTCATGTGGGCGCCCATCCCAGAGCAATACAGGCACCTCGGCTCCCTGGAGTTTGCCAAGAAAATGCTGCTGGAGGCCCATGTCGCGGTCTCCCCCGGCATCGGTTTTGGCGAGTTTGGCGACGACCACGTCCGCTTCAGCCTGATCGAGAACGAACACCGCACCCGCCAGGCCGTGCGCGGCATCAAGAACATGATGCGCAAGGACAGCGCGGTCTGATCGGCCATTGGCTCGGTTCGCGGCAGGACAAACATGAGGATCACTATTTGAAACCCATCAACATCGGTCTCTTGGGCCTCGGCACTGTCGGGGGTGGCACCGTCAGCGTGCTCAAACGCAACGCGGGGGAAATCACCCGCCGCGCCGGGCGCGAAATCCAGATTCGCGCCGCTTCCGCTCGCGATCTCGAGCGCGCCCGGATTTGCGACACCGAAGGCATTCAACTCACCACCCGCTCGTTCGATATTGTCAACGATCCCGACATCGACATCATCGTCGAACTGATCGGCGGCATCAGCCCCGCGAAGGAGCTGGTACTGGCCGCGCTGGACAACGGCAAGCATGTCGTCACCGCCAACAAGGCGCTGATCGCCCTGCACGGCAACGAGATTTTCGCCAAGGCTCGGGAAAAGGGCCTGATGGTCGCCTTCGAAGCGGCGGTGGCGGGCGGCATCCCCATCATCAAGGCGATCCGCGAGGGACTCGCCGGCAACACCGTCGAGTGGCTGGCTGGCATCATCAACGGCACCTGCAATTTCATCCTGACCGAGATGCGCGAGAAGGGCCGGGATTTTGCCGATGTGCTGAGCGAAGCCCAGGCGCTGGGCTATGCCGAGGCCGATCCCACTTTTGACGTGGAAGGCATCGATGCCGCGCACAAGCTGACCATCCTCGCCTCCATCGCCTTCGGCATCCCGCTGCAGTTCGACAAGGTCTATGTCGAGGGCATCACCGGCATCACCGCGATGGATGTCGCCTACGCCGAGGCGCTGGGCTACCGTATCAAGCTGCTGGGCATCGCCCGCCGCGCGCCGGAGGGCATCGAGCTGCGCGTCCACCCGACGCTGATCCCCGAACGCCGGCTGATCGCCAACGTCAATGGCGTCATGAACGCCGTGCTCGTGAAAGGCGATGCCGTCGGCCCGACCCTGTACTACGGCGCCGGAGCGGGTGCCGAGCCGACCGCCTCCTCGGTAGTGGCAGACATCATCGATGTGGTCCGCACCCTGACCTCCGACCCGGAGAACCGCGTCCCGCATCTGGCCTTTCAGCCGGGCGCCATCGCGGAAATGGCTATCCTCCCCATCACCGAGGTCGAGACCGCCTATTACCTGCGCCTGAGCGCCGCCGATCAGCCCGGCGTCCTCGCCGACGTGACCCGCATCCTCGCCAATCGGGGCATCAGCATCGAAGCCATCCTGCAGAAGGAACCGCCTCCCGGCGAGTCGCAGTTGCCGGTCATCCTGCTCACCCACAAGGTGCGGGAGCGGGAACTGAACGCCGCCATCGCCCTGATCGAGGCATTGCCGACCATCGGCGGTCCGGTCAAGCGGATTCGCATGGAGACACTAGGCTGAACTGGTCCCCGAGCGTCGGCCATGGCGCGCGCGTCAGGGCAGGCACGGAAGTCCCGTCGTACGGTTTCCGCCTGCTGAAGCCAGACTCTTATACCCCCCATCCTTCCTTACCGAAATGACTCAACCCACTCGCTACACCGGCCTCATCGACAAATACCGCAAACGCCTGCCCGTCGCCCCGGAAACCCCGGCCATCAGCCTCTGCGAAGGCAACACGCCGCTGATCCAGCTCATCAACATCCCGCGGCTGATCGGCAAGCACGTCGATCTGTTCGTGAAATTCGAGGGACTCAACCCCACCGGCTCCTTCAAGGATCGGGGCATGACCATGGCGGTCACCAAGGCCATCGAGGCCGGGAGCCGCGCCATCGTCTGCGCCTCCACCGGCAACACCTCGGCCTCGGCAGCAGCTTACGCGGCGCGGGCCGGCATCACCTGTTTCGTGCTGATCCCGGATGGCAAGATCGCCCTCGGCAAGCTGGCGCAGGCCATGATTCATGGGGCCGAAGTGCTGCAAATCCAGGGCAATTTCGACGACGGCATGCGGCTGGTGAAGGAAGTCGCCGAGCATGCGCCGGTCACCATCGTCAATTCCATCAATCCGTTCCGTTTGCAGGGCCAGAAAACCGCCGCTTTCGAAATCATCGAGGCGCTGGGCCGTGCACCCGACTATCACTGTTTGCCGGTCGGCAATGCCGGCAACATCACCGCCCACTGGATCGGCTACACCGAGGCCACCTGCGCGCCCGGTCGCAAGCCCACCGACGCCTGCGCCTTCTGCCACGGCGACTGCCAGTACTTAGGCCAAGGCCAGCTCTGCGACAACCGCCCGATCATGGTGGGCTACCAGGCATCGGGTGCCGCGCCCTTCCTGCGCGGGGCCTTCGTGGACGAGCCGGAAACCGTCGCCACCGCCATCCGCATCGGCCACCCGCAGTCCTGGGATCAGGCCTGGGCCGCCAGCCGGGAATCCGGCGGCTGGTTCGACGAACTGAGCGATGCCGAC
Source organism: Methylococcaceae bacterium (assembly GCA_028678445.1). Taxonomy (GTDB): domain Bacteria; phylum Pseudomonadota; class Gammaproteobacteria; order Methylococcales; family Methylococcaceae; genus UBA6136. Next base: position 202 of record JAJRDJ010000121.1, on the reverse strand, counting down.
ATCCTCGCCACGCAAAAGCTGCTGTCCGAGAAGGAAGGCATCTTCTGCGAACCCGCCTCCGCCACCTCCGTCGCCGGTGTGCTGCGCGACCTCAAAGCCGGCAAGATTCCCGAGGGCAGCACCATCGTCTGCACCCTCACCGGCAACGGCCTCAAGGACCCCGACACCGCCATCGGCCAGTGCGACATCCAGCCCAGCAAGG
>JAJRDJ010000120.1 GCA_028678445.1 Methylococcaceae bacterium | reverse complement strand
GGCTGGCATCCGCCTCCCGCCTTGTATCGCAGGCATCTTGAGGTAGGGATGTTTTATACCGTGAAGCATTGGGCGGGTCAGTTCAGTATGGCTCACAGGCCTGAGCACTATTGATCAGCTCTGTGAGCATTGCCGAACAGACAGGCTACCCACCCCGGAGTATAAATAAACGCTGAGGACCGATGGAACGGGGGGACGCCACCAAAGCGAATCCTGCCCAATTCAACCGGGAAAGCAGAACAGAGGCTGTAATGACATGGCTTGCAGGTTGGTCCTTGTGGCTCGTACCCCTGCCGGCGAAATGAAGGTCAGGCGGGGCAAACAGATCATACAGTTATAAAAAGGAGAGTGCCGCATGGCTCAAAAAAAAGAGGCAGTACTGGGTATTTACATGAATTATTCAAGCGTGGAGAACGCCGTCGATGTCTTAAAGGAGGCAGGATTTAGGAATACGGATATCTCCGTGCTATTTCCGCAAAAAGCAGGCTCCAAGGAATTCGCTCATGACAAAGGCACCAAGTTTCCAGAGGGCGCGGCCGTAGGCGCCGGAACCGGTGCTGTGCTGGGAGGCGCACTGGGATGGTTGGTGGGCATCGGCGCCCTGGCGATACCGGGTTTAGGCCCCTTTATTGCCGCCGGCCCTATAATGGCGGCCCTGGCCGGTATGGGCGTGGGTGGTGCGGCCGGCGGGATCACGGGTGCCCTGATCGGCCTGGGGATTTCCGAACACGAAGCCAAGCGCTACGAAATTCGAGTGAAGGAAGGCGGAATCCTCCTCTCGGTGCATTCGGATAATGCCGACTGGGCGAAGCGCGCTAAGGAGATCCTGGAGAGGACGGGAGCGCAGGATATTTCATCGACCGGGGAGGCTGCCGTGAACTATGTCCGAAGCGGATTGCCGCTCTCCAATGCGATTAAGGATGACGCAGCGAAATCAGCGGTGCAGATGAGGGCTGAGAGCGCAGCCTTGGATGACATTTAAGGATGACGCGGCTGAATCAGAGGTGCATATGGACTGAGAGCGCAACGTTGGATGACAATCATGATCATCAGCAATAAGAGGTTTGGCGCTTAGGGGCCGGATACTCGCGCCGGGACGCATGTCCCTGTGTTTTATTTGTCGAGGAGGAGAAGCGATGTCGTTTGGAATTTACTCCATTGGATTCGTTCTCGTGATTGGCGGGCTAACCTACGGCGCCTATTTGCTGCATGTGCCTGCGCGCTGGATTGTCGTGGGTGCAATCGTACTATTGGGCCTGGGAGTTCTAACGGGTGTAAAAGCAACGCGCCAAAAGGATCCGGCGGGCTAGCGGCAGTTGTGCCCGCCTCTTTCAGGCAGATTCCACCCTTTGAACGGTCATGCAATTAGATGCTTCCTCTCAGCAAGATCCGCGAAAGTCCGCGCCAACTGCCGATCCGGATTGAAACGCTTGCTGTCATTGACGGCACCGACCGCCGAGAACTTATGCCCCGGCAGCGCGACTTACGGCTGATCGGGTTCTGTATCATGGCAGAGGAGAGCATCATGCAATCGAGAACCAAGAATAAGGCAACGCGAAAGGCCAAGGAGCCGTTGGGTAAACCGATGAAGGACCCCACCTTAGAAGGTAAGGATCGGAACAAAGTGGGGAGAGTCCAAGAAAAAATCGGTACGATTGATTGGGAATCTCTGTGCAAAGGCATTTCCCGTGAGAAGACCGTTATAAAATGCGGCATGGGCCGCAATGTATTCCAGCAAGGACAACCTGCGGATTCCCTGTTCTACATCCGGCGAGGCCAAGTGATGCTAAAGGTTACATCCCAAAAGGGCAAGGAGGCGATTGTCGCCATCCTGGATGCCGGTTCGTTCTTCGGTGAGGGATGCCTCGCAGGTCAACCGTTGCGTATGGCAACGGCCGTCGCGATGACAGATTGCACTCTTGACAGGATTGAGAAGTCGCTGATGGTGCGCATGCTGCACGAACAGCAGGACATCTCGGAATTGTTTATGACCTATTTGCTATCACGCGAAACCCGAAATAATTGGAATGATAGGGATCCTGCCTAATAGAATATTTAGTCGAGGTAGCCCAGAGCTGTCATTCGCTGGACCTATTGTAGCGCTCGATCAGGGTGTTGGTTGAGCTGTCATGCATGAGCTGACAATTGGATCCTTTCTCAAGTTCAGGGATGATGCGCGCGGCAAGAGCCTTCCCCAACTCGACCCCCCACTGGTCAAATGAGTCAATGCTCCAAATGGCACCTTGCGTGAAAACGCTGTGTTCGTACAGTGCAACGAGCTTCCCCAGCGCCGCCGGAGTCAGCCGCTCCAGGAGAATCACGCTGGAAGGACGGTTGCCCTCAAAGCATCGGTGTGGCACCAGCCATGCTGGAATGCTTTCAGCCAGAGCCTCCTGCGGCGTTTTACCAAAAGCCAGCGCTTCTGCCTGGGCTAGCATGTTGGCCATGAGCAAGTCGTGATGGCGGCCGAGAGAGTTCAGGGACTGAACAAATCCTATGAAGTCACAGGGGATGAGCTTGGTTCCCTGATGAATCAGCTGGTAGAAAGAATGCTGGCCATTGGTGCCCGGCTCGCCCCAGTAAATTGGCCCTGTTTGGTACTTGACCTCAGTCCCATCAAGCATGATGCGCTTGCCATTGCTCTCCATCGTCAACTGCTGGAGGTACGCCGGGAAGCGTTTCAAGTACTGCTCATAGGGAAGAACCGCCAAGGTCTCGGCACCAAAGAAGTTGTTATACCAGATGCCCAGGAGCCCCATAAGCACCGGCAGGTTGCGTTCAAATGGCGCAGTGCGGAAATGCTCATCCATCTGATGAGCGCCATCGAGCAATGCGCGGAAATTATCGGGACCGATGGCGATCCTCGTTGAGAGGCCAATCGCCGAGTTCATTGAATATCGCCCGCCGACCCAATCCCAAAACTCGAACATATTTGCTGTGTCGATGCCAAACCTGCCTACTTCCCCGGCGTTAGTCGAGACTGCGACGAAGTGCCTGGCAACAGCAGCAGCTTCTTTCAAGGTCTTGAGAGTCCAGTCGCGGGCCGTGTGCGCGTTGGTCATCGTCTCCAGGGTCGTAAAGGTTTTCGACGAAATGATGAACAGTGTCTCCGCGGCATCGAGGTCGCGGGTGGCCTCGGCAAAGTCCGTTCCATCAATGTTGGAAATAAAACGAAAGGTCAGGTCGCGTTGGCTGTATTGTCGCAAAGCTTCGTAGGCCATCACCGGACCCAAATCAGATCCGCCGATGCCGATATTAATGATGTTACGGATCGGCTTGCCGGTGTGGCCTTTCCACACCCCGCTGCGCACGCGGGTGGAGAAGTCGGCCATTTTGTCGAGCACGGTGTGGACCTGAGGCACGACGTCTTCGCCGTCCACGACGATGGATTGCCCTTTGGGGGTGCGCAGGGCCACGTGCAGAACGGCCCGCTTCTCCGTGACGTTGATTTTCTCGCCTTGGAACATGGCATCGATGCGAGCCCGCAAACCAGACTCCTCCGTCAACTGCAAAAGGAGCCTCAGTGTTTCGTCCGTGATTCGGTGCTTCGAATAATCAAGGTAGATGCCGGCGGCCTCGACTGTCATGCGAATCCCGCGCTGCGGATCATCCGCGAAGAGCTTTCGAAGATGCAGTTCCCGGATTTTCGAGTAATGGGCTTCGAGGGCCTGCCATGCCGCGAGTTGGGTGAGTTGCGGAATATTTGTTGTCATGCTCATGTCCTTTCCATCCCTTTTGGTTGAGTTGTGTGTTGCCGCCGGATTCGCTGAACGGCCTTCACTATCTCCAGAACTATGAGCGGAATAGAGCCCAAGGCGAGCAGCAGGAAGCTATCGGCAAACGGCATATAGGATGTCTTGAGAAAGCGGCCCAAAGCCGCGTTGTGTTGACTCCACATCTGGATGCCGAAAGAGGTCGCCACCACGAGGACAAGGTTGCGGTTCGTGAACAGCGAAATGCGCCAGATAGGCTGGGTTTCACTGCGTGCACCGAAGGACCGCAAGAGTTCGGCGAAGATCAGGACGGCAAAGGCGTAAGCGCGGGCCGTTTCCGTGGTTTCCGTTCTAATGACCTGCAAGTAAACCGCGAACGCGATGCCCGCCGTGAGGAAGCCGGTTAAGAACATCGTGCGGAGGAAACTGCGGTTCGTAATGCGTTCAGATCGGGGGCGCGGGTGGCGTTTCATAACGTCAGGGTCGATGGGGTCGGTGGCCAGGCAGAGTGCGGGCAAGCCGTCGGTGACGAGATTAATCCAAAGCAGGTGAATGGGCAGCAGCGGCGTCGGCAGCCCGATGATTACGCACACGGTCATGAGCAGCAATTCACCCGTGTTGCCCGCCAACAGGTATTGAAGCGTTTTGCGGATGTTGTCGTAGATGCCCCGGCCCTCTTCGACAGCAGCGACGATCGTGGCAAAGTTGTCGTCGGTGATGATCATGTCCGCCGCCTGCTTGGTGACTTCCGTTCCTGCTCTACCCATGGCAATGCCGATGTCAGCGCCTGTGATGGCTGGGGCGTCGTTTACGCCATCGCCGGTCATGGCCACGATAGCTTGATTGGCTTTCAAGGCGCGAATGATGCGGAGCTTGTGCTCTGCGGTGACGCGGGCGTAGACGGCAATCTTAGCGGCGCGTGTACGGAGTGCATCGTCGGACAGTTTGTCCAACTCGATACCCGCAATGGTCTCCTCGTCGGTTGAAGCGAGGCCAATTTCCCGCGCAACAGCCATCGCGGTATCCGGCTGGTCGCCCGTGATCATTACTACGCGAATGCCGGCGGCGTGACACTTTGCAATGGCAGCTTTAGCCTCGGGCCGGGGCGGATCATACATTCCCGTCAAACCAACAAACACGAGGTCGAGCTCCACCATATCAGCGGTCATGTCGTCGGGCGGGGTGTTGTTCAGGTCGCGCCAAGCCGAGCCGAGCACGCGCAGGGCTTGCCGTGCCATCACGGAGTTTTGTTCGAGGATAAGCTCTCGGTCCTGTGCGGTCAGGGGACGGACTCCCTCGCCGGTGTAAATGTGAGTGCAGCGATCCAGCAACGGGTCGGGTGCGCCGTTGATGAAAGCGCGAAGCTTTCCGTCGGGCATCCTGCGAATGACCGAACTCCGTTTGCGGTCGGAGTCGAAGGGGAATTCGTGCTGTTTCGGCAGTTCTTCCTCGATGCGTTTTCGATCACCGCCGGCCTTGGCGCCGGCCGCCAATAATGCTCCCTCGGTTGGATCGCCCACGGTTTTCCACGTCCCATCTTTCCCGATGAGGAGATGTGCATTATTGCAGCCGAGGAGAATGGTGGCTAGTTCGAGCAACGGCCCGAGGTGCGGTCCTTCCGCCTTCCTGTCTTCG
>JAJRDJ010000119.1 GCA_028678445.1 Methylococcaceae bacterium | reverse complement strand
TTTGGCTACGGAGGCTTGCCATGTGCCGGTTTTGGTATCGAAGCCCTTATTGATGACCTTCAGGCCACCATCATCCTTGAGGCTGTATTCGGCCGTCACGTGGCTCAGCCCTTTCTCGAACCCATGGTCCAGCCGGGCTATTTCATACCAGGTGCCGACATAGCGGTTCGCGTCGAATCCCCGCACGGCGCTCATGCCCTCGGGAATGCCCAGCTTGCCAAACATGAGGTAGGAAAGGCTCGCCAGCAGGAATGCCAGAATGATGGCGGAAAATATTTTCATCGTTGAATATCCGTTGATCAGCGTGAATGGTAGGCGGTTAACAATGCCCAGAAGGCGAGGGCGCTCAGCAGTACGGCAGCCAACAGCGAAATCCACAAAGGCACTGGCCATGCCCCGAGAACGAGAGCCCATCCGGTGTAAAGCCTCACGCCGTGGAGGATGGCCAACGCCAGCAGCAAGACGCCGCACACGGTCAGGACAGTGGCGGGGGGGTGCGCGTAAGGCGGAAAATCATCAGATTCCACGTCGCCATGTTCAGTCCCGGAATCCATGGCATTCATCAACCGTGCTTTTTCGAGACGCTTGCGTGCCTTGTCTCGCTCACGGGCCTTGGCGCTTTGTTGCCGCTTGTAAAGCTCGATCCCCTTGGCGATACCCTGCGCAATCAGTCGGGTTTGCTCCTTGGTTTGCCCAGGTTTCTGGACCCGGCGAGCCATGGCTAGCGCCTCTTCCTGAATTGAGGATGACGCTTCGGGGGGATTTATCGGATTGCGCATTGGAGGATGGGGGGTGAACTCAGAGCTATCTTACCTGTTCTGACCGAGGGTAATACCACCACTCTGCCTCGTTACCTCGGCCCGGACACAGAAACGGCCCGCCGGCGGGAGATTCCCACCGGCGGGCCGCGGGTACTGCTACCGCTTAGTGGGACGTAGCCGTCTTTCCGATCGGCGCGATTTCCTCTGGCTTGGAGGAATCTCCCTCGCTACCCGTTCCGGTAGGCGGAGTATTGATCCAGTCCTTGGGTGGGCTCGGTACCCGACCATTCATGATTTCGTCGATCTGATGGCGGTCAATGGTTTCATACTTCATCAGTGCCTCGGCCATCAGATGCATCTTGTCGATATTCTCGCGCAGCAACCGGTCGGACCGTTCGTAGTTCCGGTCGATCACGGAGCGGATTTCCTCATCGATCAAGTGTGCCGTTTCCTCGGAGACCGACTTGGTCTGAGTCACCGAGCGGCCCAGGAAGACTTCGCCCTGTTCCTCGCCATACGACAAGGGTCCCAGTCGTTCGGACAGGCCCCAGCGGGTCACCATGTTTCGGGCCAGTGCCGTGGCGCGCTCGATGTCGTTCTGGGCACCGGTCGTGACTTTCTCCGAGCCGAAGATGATTTCCTCGGCCAGCCGACCACCGTAGAGACTGGAAATCTGGCTTTCCAGTTTTTGCTTGCTGGCGCTGTACTGGTCACGCTCCGGCAGGAACATGGTGATGCCCAGCGCGCGGCCACGCGGGATGATGCTGACTTTGTAAACCGGGTCATGTTCCGGAACCAGGCGACCAATCAGCGCATGGCCCGCTTCGTGATAGGCGGTCACCAATTTTTCTTCCTCGCTCATGACGGTGGATTTCCGCTCGGCACCCATCAGAATCTTGTCTTTGGCCTTTTCGAAATCGTCCATCTCGACCTGGCGCTTGTTTTTTCGAGCGGCGCAGAGAGCCGCTTCATTGACCAGGTTGGCGAGGTCGGCGCCGGAGAAACCGGGGGTGCCGCGAGCCAGCCACTCGGGTTCGACGTTCGCTCCAACCGGAACCCGCTTCATGTGGACCGCCAGAATCTGCACGCGGCCACGAACATCAGGCAGGCCAACGGTGATTTGCCGGTCGAAGCGGCCGGGGCGGAGCAGGGCTTTGTCGAGTACGTCGGGACGGTTGGTGGCGGCGATGATGATGATGCCTTCATTGCCGCTGAAGCCGTCCATTTCAACCAGTAGCTGATTCAGCGTCTGTTCGCGCTCGTCGTGACCACCGCCGAGACCCGCGCCACGCTGGCGACCAACGGCGTCGATTTCATCGATAAAGATGATGCAGGGTGCGCGCTTCTTGGCTTCTTCGAACATGTTACGAACGCGGGAAGCGCCCACGCCCACGAACATTTCCACGAAGTCCGAGCCTGAAATGGAGAAGAAGGGTACCTTGGCTTCACCGGCGATCGCACGGGCCAGCAGGGTTTTACCGGTGCCGGGAGGCCCGACCATCAGGGCGCCGCGGGGAATCATGCCACCGAGTTTCTGGAACTTGCTGGGGTCGCGAAGGAAGTCGACCATCTCCTGTACGTCTTCCTTGGCTTCGTCACAGCCGGCAACGTCATTAAACGTAACCTTGACTTTGTCTTCCTCAATCAGCTTAGCCTTGCTCTTGCCGAAATTCATCGCTCCGCCGCCGGCACCGCCCTGCATACGCCGCATGAAATAGACCCACACGCCGATCAACAGCAGCATCGGGAAGGTGGCCATGAACAATTGCATCATGAAGGAAGGACGTTCCGGCGGAACGACCTTGATGTCGACATGATTCTTCAGGAGATCGTCTACCAAATGCGGATCGCCCGGATTGTAGGTCATGAAGCGGTCGCCATCGGTCATCATGCCGCTGATAACCTGGCCGTCGATGCTGACCTGTTTGATGGTTCCCTGATTGATAGCCGAGATGAAGCTGGTGTAGGTCATGGCCGGGTCGGTTTTCGCCCGGGGACCGAAATAATTGAACATCGACAGCAAGGCAAATGCGATGACGACCCACAGGAGGATGTTCTTCGTCATGTCTTTCATGTTTCTTCCTCTTTAACAGTGTCTGAAATTAATTTCCGGATCAGAACGATCCGCAACCCCAACAGCAATCAATCTTTATCAAAACCGCTTCGCCATCTGTGGCAGGCCTACGGCGCCACTGATCCATCCTAATCAATCGACCCCGAGCAGTGGGGCTTTGTCCATGTCTTGTCGACTATTTATCCATCATAAGCAATTCCTGTCAACCTATTGTCAAGGACGTTGGCATTTCGTAGCATATGTTGAGACTAGATGCTATACGATTTGTTCAACGGAGAATGGCTGTGCAATCGGATTTTTCAGATTCCACCTTCGGTATCGGGGCAGTAGCTCGCTTGACGGGGATTCCCATGGACACGCTGCGGGTCTGGGAACGACGTTACAACGCCGTGGTACCCCGCCGGTCTACCCAGAACCGCCGGTTTTACACACGCGACGACGTGACGCGACTGCTGCTGATCAAACAGCTGGTCGAGCAAGGTGAACCGGTCGGTTCCATCGTTCATCTTCAGGAATCCGAGCTCCGCGAACGATTACGAGTGCATGCCGAGTTGCACCAGCAAAGCCTCGGGATGCATGGGTCCAGTCAGGAAGCTGCGGCGCCAGTGGCCAGCACCCTGGTATTTGGGGATGCCTTGCCCTATCAGGTCAGTCAATGGGTTGCCGAACTACCATCCATCCAGGTGCTGGGCGGTCATTCCCTGTTTGCCGATTTCGAGCGGGAAGCTCTGGCCTGTCACCCGGACATTCTCATCATGGAGTTCCCGGCGCTGCAGGCCGACGCGGTAGAACGGATTCGCGAACTGCTCCGTGAAGGCGGCTTCCGGCGGACCATCGTGGTTTATGCCTTCGCGGCCAAAACCGTACTGGGGCGGCTGCGCAAACTGGGTGTGCTGACACTGCGGGCGCCCGTCACTGCCTCTAGCCTCCAGGAAGCGTGCCAGATTGAAACCAAAGAGCATCAGACGAAATCCCCCCTCAACACCGGTTTAGAGAATATCCCCCTTCGTCGTTATACCGGCAAGGAGTTGGCGGCTATTGCCCAGCTCAACACCCGGTTGGTGTGCGAATGCCCGCAGCATGTGGTGGACCTGGTGTCCCGGTTAAGCGCATTTGAAGCTTATAGCGCGGATTGCGAGAACCGGCACGCGCAGGACGCCATCGTCCATGCGCGCCTGCATGAAATGACGGCGGCGGCGCGCGCGATCCTGGAGGATGCTCTGACCTTTCTTCTCTCCAGCGAGGGTATCGAGTTGCCCCCCCGGTCCACGCCCGGGGAGAGCGAGGAAACCAGCGCCACGCCCAAAAAGGAGCGGCGGCGGGTGCCGGCGGTGGTGACCTGATTCGCGGCCATGACTTTCCTGGATAGCGCAATCTTTTTGGCCGGCAAATTCATCGGCGCGCTGCTCTTGCCGCCCTTGAGTCTGCTGCTGCTCGCGGTGGTGGGCGTGGTAGCGGTCAGGCATCGCCCCATGCTGGGCCGGTGGCTGATCGGGTTGAGCCTTGGTGCGTTCTGGCTGCTCGCCACCCCGCTCGTCGCGAATCGGCTGGCGGCACTGGTTGAAGTGCCCTGTGCACCGGTCAAGGCGGGAGAGGCCGAGGCCATCGTCATTCTCGGCGGTGGAATGCGGCGGAGGTCACCCGAATATGGCGGTGGCGCTACCCTGAAACCCGCGCCGCTGGAGCGTGTGCGCTATGCCGCGTGGGTTTACCGGGAGACGGGGGCGCCCATGCTTGTTTCGGGCGGATCGCCGGAGGGCTGGGAGGACGAGGCTTGCCTGATGCGCGTGACGTTGGAAAAAGAATTCGGCGTTCCGGTCACCTGGGTGGAGGATCAATCAAGAACAACCCGGGAAAATGCCGAATTTTCCGCCCGCTTGTTGAAGAACGCCGGCATCCAGCGAATCTATCTGGTCAGCCATGCCTGGCATTTGCACCGCGCGATCTTCGAGTTTGAGCAGCAAGGACTTACGGTCATACCGGCGGGCACGGCCTGTGAATCGGTTCAGCTCTTTGACTGGCCCGACATCGTGCCTGACCAGCAAGCGCTAGAGATCAGTCGCAACACCTTCCATGAATTGGTGGGCTTGGTCTGGTACCGGCTGATCCATTTGTTCATCTGAAGGAGAGCCCAACGTCCGCTGTGGCCAGGTAAGCGGCTTCCTGCTCCAGATCCGCCACCGTCAGCGGATGCTCGGTTAACCACCCGGAAGGAAAACGCAAGTCGAGCTGGATATTGCTGATCGATAACCGCACCGGGGGCGAGTCGGTCTGGGCGCGGCTGCGATGTAAAAGGATGGCGAGGCGGAGCAGCACGACCATCCATTTGCCGAAGTCATCCCAAGGGGGCGGCAAGTCCTTCAGGATTTTCACCGGGAATTTTCGGCGATGACAGCGGACCAGCGTCGCCAGCAGCAACTGATCCTGGTTGGAAAACCCGGGCAGATCGGCGTTGGCCACGATATAGGCGCCATGCTTGTGGTAGCCGCTATGGGCGATGTCCCGTCCGATTTCGTGGAGGTGTATCGCCCAGTTCAGCCATTGGGTGGCGGTCTCCTGGTCCAGCGATTTCGGGAAAGCGACTTGTTCCAGCAAGCCCCCCATCGTTTTCTGGATGCGTAGGGCGTGGTCCTGCTCTATGTGATAGCGAGCGGCCAAGGCGATTACGGTGCGTTCGCGGATGTCCTCGTGGTTTATCCGGCCCAACAGGTCTTGGAGCAATCCCTCCCTGAGCGCGCCGTCCGAGACCTGCATGCGCTTGATATCCAGGGCTAAAAAAGTTGCGTAAATGATCGCCAGCCCCCCGATGAAGCTCGGATAGCGTTCCGGATCCAGGTCCGGAAAGCTGCTTTTACTCAGCCGTCCCGCGTCGATAACCGCCTCCACAAGCTGTTTCAGGCTCTCCGCGGTGATGCCGTCACGGCTCCAACCCCGACTCATCAGCAGTTTCTGGGTGGTGCGCAGGGTGCCCGATGCGCCGATTGCCCGGACCCAGTTGCGGCTGTGGAACAGATGCTGAAAGGGCTCCAGTTCGCGTTCCGCCGTAATGACTGCCCGCTTGAAGCGCTTGGCCGTGACCTTGCCATCGGCGAAGTGAGCCAGGCTCATGGACACACAGCCCATATGCAAGCTTTCCTTCTGCAGCGGTGTGCGGTCTACGCCGATGATGTACTCCGTGCTGCCGCCACCGATATCCATCACCAGCTGCCGCTGGCCATCACTGGGCAGGCTCTCCGATACTCCCTGATAGATGAGCCGTGCTTCCTCAATGCCGGCAATAATCTCGATCGGATGACCGAGCGCCCGTTCTGCCCGCGCCAGCCAGGGACCGGCATTGCGCGCGGCCCGGAGCGTGTTGGTACCCACCGCCCGCACGCTGCCGGGAGTGAGGGTGCGGAGGCGCTGGCCGAAGCGCTCGATGCATTCCAGCGCGCGCTGCTGGATTTCCGGCGTCAAGTCCCGTTCCGGTGTCAGGCCCGCGCCAAGCCGCACCATTTCGCGTAGACGGTCAACCACCACGATCTCAGTGGCCCGTAATTCAGCCACGATCATGTGAAAGCTATTGGACCCTAGGTCAACAGCGGCGACTTGTCCGGGACGATCGTGGGGGTGGGTTGTCATGGGAGGGGGAGAGAGTGAGATGAACAAAATCCGTTAAACTGCGACCCCACCGGAATGGCCTTGAGTCTCTCGGGTATCGGGTATGGCCGGTGTTTATTTACCTATTGTCACAAAAACCCATCGTAAATACAGCCACGATGAAAGCCCTCTCCCTGCGCGGTTTGCGCAAGACCTACAAAAATGGCCTCGAAGCCCTCAAGGGCATCGATCTCGATGTCGAGTCCGGGGATTTTTTTGCCCTCCTCGGGCCCAATGGTGCCGGTAAATCGACGACCATCGGCATCATCAGTTCGCTGGTCAATAAGACCTCGGGCCAGGTCGAGATTTTTGGTCATGATCTCGACCGGGATCGTGAAGCGGCCAAACGCCTGATCGGGCTGGTTCCGCAGGAAGTCAATTTCAATCAGTTCGAGACGGTGTTGAGTGTCGTGGTCAATCAGGCAGGGTATCAGGGCATTCGTCGCAAGGAGGCCATGGTACGCGCAGAGCAAAGCCTCAAACAGCTCAGTCTCTGGGAAAAGCGTCACACCGTATCCCGGACACTGTCCGGAGGTATGAAGCGGCGGCTGATGATAGCCCGGGCACTGGTGCATTCGCCGCGACTGCTGATTCTCGATGAGCCCACCGCCGGCGTGGATATTGAAATCCGCCGTTCGATGTGGGAACTGCTCAAGCGGATCAACCGCGAGGGCACCACTATCATTCTCACCACGCATTACCTGGAGGAAGCGGAAAACCTCTGCCGACACATCGCCATCATTAACCATGGACGAATTATCGAACACAGCGCGATGGACAGTCTGCTGGCCAGGATGCACGTCAATCGCTACATCCTGGATCTCGATCGGCCCCTGGACGCGCTGCCCAAGTTGTCCGGCTTCGACCTCGAGAGCATCGATCCAAGAAGCCTATCAGCCGAAGTGCCGAACACGACTGGGATCCATCAATTATTTGATGCGCTAGCCGAGGGCGGAGTCAGGGTTGTCGCCCTCCGGAATACTGCAAACCGGCTGGAACAGTTGTTTATGGACATGCTGGAGAGCGGGGCGGAGGAGGCCGGGAGTAGCAATGTCTCGTCTGCCAGATTATCTGGGTGATCGGCCCGTAAGCTTTCGATAATCGATCGACAGTTTCAGTCCAGCGAACTTCCCTTTCAGCCGGACCAACTCGTCCAGGACGGGATCGAAATACAGCCGCGCCTCGGCCAGGCGCCGTTCCTCGTACTCTTTGCTCACCGGCATGGCATCGGCCTTGAATCGGTAGATCAACACCCTTAGTCCTTCCTCGATGATTTCCCCGGCCGGTGGTCCCATCACGGACAGGATGTTCCACGTTTTCGGCAGGCTGGCGGTCAACTTGGGCAAATCCTCCGGATCAACCTTGAGTTGCTTTTTTCCCTGATCCAGCTTGCCTACGCCCAGCGAGCGAATCGAAGCCTCCAGAAATACCGGCGGCGCCATCTCGACAAAAAGTGGGGAAAAATCGAATGACGCCAGCCGTTGCTCGGCGTTGTAGGTCATGATGAAGGAAACGATTTTGGCTTTTTGTCCCGGAGACGTAGCCGGGTCAAAGTGAAAGTCGAGATACCAGCGATAGGTCCCTCCAGACATATTCTCGATCCGACTGGGTCGCAGCTTGCTTAAATAAACGAAGTCATCGCTGAGCAGCACAGGCTTCATCAAGTGCAATATGAAATGCTTGTTGCTCACCTCCACCCGGACAAACTCGTCAAAATCGGCCAGTTGGTTTTTGATTTCCAGCAGCCTCAACCAGACACAACCGGCCAACACCAACAGCATGAGAAGCATAAACAACCGGCTCAAAAAGACTCGGGATGGGAGTTGCATGATGGAGCGGAAAGCGGTGAAAAGTGGGGCCTGCGCTAGTGGCACGGTTGGAGCGAAGTGTCGCACGCATTGCCTCATTGAAAAAGGTAACCGAAGCTTAGAATCGATGCCTCACAATGGAGGTTACCGAGATGTTTGAAAAAATGATCTTCAGTTGTGCTTCGATAGCGGCCCTGATTGTAAACGGGTTGAGTTCGGCAGGTTGCTCCCGGAGTGCGGTCTTGATGTCGTCGGGGATGGCGGGATGGTCCATGACCCGTTGGTAGGGAGTTTGGGGTGGGTGATGGCGACGGACGTATTTGGCGCCGTCGCGACGTTTCTCCTTGAGCTTGAGGCTCGGGCAGAAGAGCTTCTGAAAGGGGCACGAGTTCGACCTTATCAATGCGGTCGTAACCGAACAGTTGGCGAGCATGGGTCCAGTTTTTCTGCTCGACGTG
>JAJRDJ010000118.1 GCA_028678445.1 Methylococcaceae bacterium | reverse complement strand
GAGCTCTGGGTTCAAGCCATGCCGGGTGAATGCGATGTCAATCAAATGACCCTCTATCGAGGGATAGGGATTTGCCGGCGACGGAAACGAAAATGCTCTTCTCCATCCTCAATCATCTTGACTCAAAGGCCATGAATCGCCTTTCACCGCGCGGCACTGCCCGACTCTTCGGGAAAAGTTGAAGCTCACCGTGTTCCACAGTCGGCGGGCATCCCGGTAAATGCAGCATGAACCGCCAGGAGTTCAGGACCCTGGCGGCTTTCCGAAACCCGATGGCAAGGGCATGTACCGGTCATTGATCCAGGCCACGACATCCCGGAGCGGGACATCGGCATGCAAATCCCTGAGCAACAGATGGTAACCCTGAGGGTAAAGCGCGTTGGTAGTGTCCGGTCGGAGCGACAATTGTCTCAGCATGCTCTCGACCGGCCGCTTGGGAATAACCTGGTCCCGCGCGCCATAGAGCACCAATACGGGCACCTTGATCAGCCCGGCCCGCGCTTGGGCAATATCCATCAGATCGGTTAGCCCTTCGATGGCATCGACCCGGGTCGACTTGATGACCAGCGGGTCGCGCCCCAGCCCACGCAGCATTTCGATATTGTCCGACGCCTGGATCTTCAGCCCACGCCCGGTGAGTTCCAGATCCGGCAGTGTCGATGCCGCCAGTGCCAGGACGGCTCGCTGATACCAGGGCATCATGTCCCGCGACCACACAGCCGGAGCGGAAAGAATCAACCCGGCTATCTCGGGGGGGGATGGCGAGGTCAGCGCGGCGATGGCCACCGCACCGCCCATGCTCTCCCCGAGCACAAAAACCGGCACGCCGGGATACTGGAGATGGACCTGCCGGATGAGTCGTTCGAGGTCATTTGCATAGGCATCCGTTCCGGCCCAAAGTCCGCGCCCGGGAGCATTGCCAAAACCCCGTTGATCATAAGCGATTACCGCGATACCGCGCTGGCTGAGATACTCCCCGGGTTGCGCAAAGGCCCGGCCGTAATCGTTGAAACCGTGCAGCCCCACGACCAGTGCCTTTAAGTCTCTGGCTGGCGGCCACCAGCTACGCACCGGCAGGACCGCGCCGTCCTGCGTCACATAGTGGGCCCGGGCCAAATTGGGTCCTCTGGGTTCCGGGTGCGGTGGCCGCATGGCCGGCGCGCAGGCCATTAGCGTTACATAGAAGAATAGGGGAAACAGGCGTTTGATCATGCGCTCTCGGATATTCCAATTTTCGAAACGGAAAGAGCCAGGCTGGTAAGCTATGCCACTTAACAGGAGGTCAACAAGTCCATGGTCAAACAACTGGTTCGCTGGTTACTCACTGTATTATTCCGGGTCAAGCTCATGGGCACGGACAATTATGGGCTGGCCGGAGATCGCGTGCTGATCGTCGCCAACCATACCTCGTACCTGGACCCGCTGCTGCTCTGGGCCTTCCTGCCCGACGAAGTCACCTTCGCCATCAATACCGAGATTGCCCATAAATGGTGGGTCCGGCCGGGCTTGCGGTTTGCCAAGGTCTTCACCATGAATCCGCTGCAGCCGCTTTCCATCAAGTCGCTGACCAATTATCTCCGCGAGGACCGCAAGGCGGTGATTTTCCCGGAAGGCCGCATTACGGTCACCGGGGCACTGATGAAAGTGTACGATGGCGCGGCCCTGGTCGCCGAGCGATCTGGCGCTGCGGTGCTGCCGATCCGTATCGATGGCGCCCAGTACACCCTGGTTTCCCGGCTGCATGGCGTGGTGCGACTACGCTGGTTCCCGCCGATCACGCTCAATATCCTGCCCCCCCGTGATCTGACGCATTCGCGCGGGGGCGATTCCCATGACCGCCGCCATCGTATGGGGCTGATGCTGACCGACATCATGAGCGACATGATGTTCGAGACCGGCAATCACCAGCAGACACTGTTCGCCGCGCTCCTGGACGCCCGGCGGATTCACGGCGGTGGTCACACGCTGCTGGAGGATGTTCGCCGCAAGCCTATCAGCTACAACGGCCTGATTGCGCAGACCCTGGCGCTCGGCCAGAAACTGGCTGATCTCAGCGCACCGGGCGAGCATATCGGTTTGCTGCTACCCAACATCAATGCCACGGTGGCCGCGCTCCTGGGGTTGCAACTTCACGGCCGGGTGCCGGCCATGATGAATTTCGGCGCCGGTCTCAGAAGCCTCGCCTCCGCCTGCCGCACGGCGGAGATCAAGACCTTCCTGACAGCCCGCCGCTTCGTGGTCAACGCCAAGCTGGAAGCGACGGTCGAGGCGCTGGCGAATGAGCACCGCGTGGTGTTTCTTGAGGATCTCGTTGAATCGATTACCCGCGCCGACAAGCTGCGGGCCTTTCTGGGTTCGCTGACCGCCCCGCTCTGGTATCGGGACCGGGATCGCGCGCGGGTCAACGACCCCGCCGTGATTCTCTTCACTTCGGGATCGGAGGGTGAACCCAAGGGCGTGGTGCTGTCACACGGCAACCTGCTGGCCAATCGCGAGCAACTGGCCGCCCGACTCGATCTCAACGCCCAGGACACCATTCTCAATGCCCTGCCGATGTTCCACGCCTTTGGCCTGACGGCGGGCACCCTTCTGCCCTTGCTTTACGGCATGCGGACGTTCCTTTACCCTTCGCCGCTGCACTATCGGATCATTCCCGAGATTGCCTATGACATCAACGCCAGCATTCTGTTCGGCACCAATACCTTCCTCGCTGGTTACGCCAAGCATGCCCACCCCTATGATTTTTACAGTGTGCGCTATGTGTTTGCCGGGGCGGAAAAGCTCCAGGACGACACGCGCCGGCTGTGGGTGGACAAGTTCGGCCTCCGGGTGCTGGAAGGCTATGGCGCGACCGAAACCTCGCCGATCCTGGCCGCGAATACGCCAATGTTCTACCGCGAAGGGACTGTGGGGCGCTTCATGCCGGGCATCGACTGGCAGCTTGAAACCGTACCCGGCGTCACCGAAGGCGGCCGCCTGCATGTAGCGGGTCCGAACGTGATGCTCGGCTACCTCAGGCCGCAACGGCCTGGCCATCTGGAACCACCGGCCTCCCGCTTCGGCCCCGGGTGGTACGACACCGGCGATATCGTCAGGGTCGACGGCGAGGGCTATGTCACCATCTGCGGGCGCGTGAAGCGCTTCGCCAAGATCGGCGGGGAAATGGTCTCACTGACCGCTGTCGAGGAAATAGCCGCCAAACTCTGGCCGGGCCAACTCCACGCCGCGGTGGCTCTGCAGGATGAACGCAAGGGAGAGAAAATTTTGCTGGTGACGCAACATCGAAAGGCGCAGCGGGCGGAATTTTCCCGCGCTGCCCAGGAGCAGGGCTACAGTGAATTCCATGCGCCCCGGGAAATTCTATTTACCAAGGAACTGCCGCTGCTGGGTTCCGGCAAGGTCGACTATCCCGCCCTGACCGGACTGATCCGCAAGGCCCTCGGCGAATGAACCGGGGCCTCAATACCCTGGTCGGGGCGCAGTTCCTGTCCGCGTTTGGCGACAACGCCATCCTGTTTACCGTCATCGCGATGAGCCTGCAAACCGGTGGGCGCGGCGCCTGGTACATCCCGGCCCTGCAAAGCGCGTTTCTGGTGGCTTACGTCACCCTGACGCCCTGGGTCGGTGCGCTGGCGGACCGCCACCCGAAACCCCGGGTCCTGCTCGCGGCCAATCTGGTAAAATCCCTCGGCGCCGTGGCCATCTTCCTCGGCGTTGAACCCTTGCTGGGCTATGCCCTGATCGGCGTCGGCGCGGCAACCTATGGTCCCGCCAAATACGGCATCATCCCTGAGCTGACCCACACCGATAATCTGGTGCGCGCCAACGGTTGGGTAGAAGGCGCCACGATCGCCGCGATCCTCCTGGGAACCGTGGGCGGCGCGCGGCTGGCGGACCAGTCCATCCCCGTCGCGCTGATCACCGTCTTGATGATTTATCTGGTGTCCGCCGCCGCCACATTCCTGTTGCCACAGTGTGTCGCCCGCTTGGCCGAGCCGGGGGTCCAATCCGCCTGGGGCAATCTGCTCGAATGGATGAAAGCACTGCTCGGCTCGCAACGGGCCCGGTTGATTCTGCTCGCACTCAGCCTCTTCTGGGCCTGCGCCGCGACCCTCCGGGTGGTGCTGGTGGCTTGGGCGCCGGAGGTGCTGAAATCCAAAACCGCTTCCGACATCGCCGACCTCACCTTCTTCATGGCCATAGGCATTGTCATCGGTGCTGCGCTGGTACCCCGGCTGATCCCGCTGGACCGGGTTCGTCGCACCCGCTTCTCGGCCTACCTCCTGGGGACGATGTTCCTGGTCCTGGCAACCGTGCATGACACCGCAACCGCCCGGCTTGTGCTGCTGGTAATCGGCGTCTGCGGCGGCATTTTTGTCGTTCCGCTCAATGCCGCCATCCAGGCTATCGGCCATGGCACTATCGGTAGCGGGAGCGCAGTGGCGGTACAGAATTTCTTCCAGAACAGCGCCATCCTGCTGAGCATGGGCCTCTATTCTGTTGCTGCCGCCCAAGGTATGGGTTCGGTCCTGACGATCCTGGTCCTGGGCGGTCTGGTCTGGATCATGACGATCATGGTGACCCTGCGGCTACCCAAACTCCCCGCCCGCTAGATCCGTGCCACACAGCCGCACTGAAGGGTGCAATGACTTCATCCCTCGCTGTATGATTGAGCACATGAGCAAACCGCATCATCATACGAATCGAGCGGCTAAATCCAAAGCATTATGGATAGCATGGCTAGGGGTCTGGGTATTGGCTGGTTGCTCGACCATCACTACCCACAAGAGCACGGGCGAGGAAATCGTCATGACGCGGGAGGAGTTCGAGCAATATGTCGAACATGTCTTCCGCTACCACAATCAGGTCATGAGCGAACTGATTGAATCCGCCGAGGATCGCACCGAGCTGAGCGTCACGGAGGCCCGCCAGTTCACCGCGGCGGAAAAGAACATGGATACCGCCTGCGAGCCACTCAATGAAGTCGTTTCGAAAAGTCTTTCGGGCGAGAATGTCGGCTTGAAGCTGAAAATGGATTTGGTCGACGCCGTGCCCGCCTGCGAAGAGGCGTCCAAAGTAGTGGACGACCTGTTGCCCTGATGGCCTAATCGGGGCAATGCAAATGACTCTTAAGGCCACCCGCTGACTGCGCAGGGTCAGCACAACGAACGCACCAGTTGTTATCGATTGATTCTCAACCCAGGAGGCATCATGCGCTGTCACATTTTCTCGCTGGCATTGACGATTGGCCTAGTCTGGGCCATGGCCATCCTCGTTGTCGCCTCGGCGAATCTCTTCTCGCCAGATTACGGTCGCGCCTTTCTGGAAGTCACCGCCTCCCTCTATCCTGGCTACCATCCCGGCGCTGGCGTCG
>JAJRDJ010000117.1 GCA_028678445.1 Methylococcaceae bacterium | reverse complement strand
CGTTCCAGCCGGTCCCTCACCGACTGCAGGGCCTCCCGGGTCTGCCGCGTTGCCTTGAGGTGTTGCTGAACCTGCTCGAGGGGCTCTCCGGTAGCCTGGGCTATGCCCGATGCCCATCCGCTCCAAACCATGAGTATCCCCAGCACCAGGACATGGCTCGCGGCATCGCGGGAAGGCAAGTGGATCGGGCCTCAGGTCAATAGGGAGCGCCCGGTCATTTCCTTCGGCTTGGCGATGCCCAACATATCCAGCAGGGTGGGCGCCACGTCGGCGAGATTGCCGCCATCGGCCAGCCGCCGGCCGGGACGGCCCTTGTAGACCAGTGGTACCGGGAACGTCGTGTGCTGGGTCAGGGGCACGCCCGTCTCCGGATCGACCATCAGCTCGACATTACCGTGATCGGCGGTGATGAGCAGTTCGCCGCCCACGGTTTCCAGCGCCGCGATGACGCGCTTGAGCGAGGCGTCCAGCGTCTCGACCGCCTTCACGGCCGCTTCCATGATGCCGGTATGGCCAACCATGTCGCCGTTGGCGTAGTTGCAGATGATCACATCGAATTCGCCGCCCTCGATGGCCTTGACCATCTCATCGGTGACCTCCGGCGCGCTCATCTCCGGCTGCAGGTCGTAGGTCTTGACCTGCGGGGAGGAAATGAGGATGCGCGACTCACCCGCGAATGGCGTATCTGTGCCGCCATTGAAGAAGAAAGTGACATGGGCGTATTTCTCGGTCTCCGCCAGCCGGAGCTGTTTCAGTCCCTGTTCCGCCAGCACCTCGCCGAGGCTATGGGTGATGGCGGTCGGCGGGAAGGCGATCGGATAGTTGAAGTCCTGATGGTATTCGGTCAGCGTTACGTAAGCGCCGAGTTGGCGCACCACAGGGCGCTTGAAGCCCGTAAAATCCACGTCATTGATCGCCTTCGTAATCTCCCGGGCGCGATCGGCGCGGAAATTCATGAACACCACGACGTCGCCATCCTCCAGATGCACGGGCGGTTGTCCTGGTGGGACGATGGTAGTGGTCTGGACGAATTCGTCATTTTCGCCTCGGACATAAGCCTGCTCGAGTCCTTCCAGGGCCGTTTTCGCGGTGAAATCGCCCTGTCCCTCGACAATCAAGCGGTACGCCTTCTCTACACGATCCCAGCGGTTGTCGCGGTCCATGGCATAGAATCGGCCGGAGAGGGAGGCGATACGGCCGGCACCGAGTGCGGCGAATTTGGCCTCCAGAGCTTCGATCGAACCCGCCGCGCTGCGCGGCGGGGTATCGCGGCCATCCAGAAATGCATGCATGTATACCTTGTCCAGCCCCTTTTTGACGGCCAGTTCGGCCATGGCCTGGATCTGGTAGTCATGACTATGGACACCGCCTGGCGAGAGCAGGCCAAAGATATGCAGCGCCTTGCCGGTGCTCCTGGCTTTTTCAGCCGCCGCCGAGAGTGCGGGGTTGGAGAAAAACGAGCCATCACGAATGGCCTTGTTCACCGCCGTGAAGTCCTGGTTGATCAGACGGCCCGCGCCAAGATGTAAATGTCCAACCTCGGAATTGCCCATCTGCTCATCCGGTAAACCGACAGTATCGCCAGAACAATTCAGCAGTGTGTGCGGGCAGGAATCCCACAATTCGCTCCAGGTGGGAGTATTGGCGGCGGCGATGGCATTGAATTGGACGGATTCGTTGTAACCGAAACCATCCAGAATAATCAGCACGACGGGTTTAGGACGATGCGAGTTCAACGTATAATCTCCGGCTGTGTTCCTGTGAACCTGGGCTGTAATGGCTTGAAAGTGAATCGGCGCTTTACCACGGGAGCGCCGGATGGCTGATTTTAGCGTTTTTTCCTGCGCTCGTCGCGCACGGCCGCTCTAATGCGGTGATGCGGGATGGAGACCACCAAGGCTTGGAGTCCATGACGGAAACCCTCATCAACCGGGACGAAGACATTTACCTGGCGGCACATTGCCTTAAGGCCATGGCTCATCCGTTGCGGCTCAAGATACTCTGCACGCTCGGCGCCAGCCATGCCAGCGTCCAGGATATCGTTGATGCCTGTGGCACAACGCAGAGCAATATCTCGCAACATTTGGCCATCTTGCGGAACAAAGGCATTCTCGGCTGCCGCAAGGAATCCAACCGTGTGTACTATTACGTCGATGACAAACGCACCCTGCAGCTTATCCGTTTGATGCGCGAGGTTTTTTGTCCCGACCTGGCCACAACCATTCCATCCCCCTCTCACTCCGATTCAACATGAACGTTACTCCTGACCGGCTTCTGGAATTTATCGGCAATCACTGGATAATGGCCAGTGGTCTCTTCATCGTAACGATCCTGCTCGTACAGGATTTGATCGATGCCGCCTTCCGCAAGCACAAGTCCGTCTCGCCCAACGAGGCCGTGCTGCTGATGAACAACGACAACACCATCGTCATCGATGTGCGCGATCCCAACGAATACGCCGAAGGCCACATCGAAGGTTCCCGCAACATTCAACTAGCCAAACTGGCCGAGCGCGCGGCCGAACTGGAGGCGCACAAGGAAACTCCGGTGATCGTCACCTGTCAGTCCGGCACACGCTCCCCCGCCGCCGGCAAGAAACTGGTCGCGCTGGGTTTCAAGGAGGTTTATGAAATGCGCGGCGGCATGTTTGCCTGGAAAGACAATAACCTCCCGGTCTCAAAAAAACGCGGCAAATAGCGCGTTGCCTCCAGCTTCCCGGCACTCATTCAAACCCACCTACTCACAAGGATAATCATGGCCGAAGAAAACACTAACCCGGCGGAACGCCTGTTCAACATCCAGAAGATTTACGTCAAGGATGTCTCATTCGAAACACCGAATTCGCCGGAAATCTTCACTCAGCAATGGGACCCGAAGGTCGAATTCAATCTGTCCAGCAATGGTCAGCAAATACAGGACGGCGTTTACGAAGTCAGCCTGACGGTCACCGTGACCGTGAAAATCGAGGAGAAGACCGCTTATCTGGTGGAAATCAACCAGGCTGGAATTTTCAGCGCCTCCGGATTCCAGAACGAGGAAATAGGCCACCTGCTCGGCAGCTATTGCCCAAACCTCCTTTTCCCCTATGCCCGTGAAGCGGTTTCCGACCTTGTCGGCAAGGGCGGTTTTCCCCCCATGCTACTCGCGCCCGTAAATTTCGACGCGCTCTATGCCCAACATGTTCAGCAGATGCAGCAACCACCCGAGTCGGTCACCAGCCACTAAGTCTGGTGCCCATGCCGACCCCCCCGTCCCTCTCGTACTCATGCCGCCGTTTGCCCGCTGACTTGCGAATGCGCTTGATGTGGATTCGCCGCGGCGGGGACGAGTTTCCGGGATAACCTAGTCTATTCATGCCTAGCGTCTCGGTCTTCGGCGCGGGGTCCTGGGGCACGGCGCTGGCCATATTGATGGCCCGGAATGGCCACCGGGTCATGCTCTGGGGACATCAGGCGGAGCATATGCAGACGCTCGGCGACGAACGCTGCAACCGGCGCTACCTTCCCGACACGGCTTTTCCCGACAAACTTTCGCTGACCGCCGATCTGCCAAAAGCCGCGCTCATCGCCAGTCTCTGGCTGATTGTGGTGCCCAGCCACGCCTTCCGCTCCCAACTCGAAGCACTGCAGCCTTATGTCCGGCCGGGCACCCGGGTTGCCTGGGCCACCAAGGGACTGGAACTCCACACCGGCCACCCTCTGCACGCGGTCGTCGCCGACCAACTGGGGCCCAGCCTGCCCGCCGCCGTAGTGTCGGGACCGACCTTCGCCGGTGAAGTCGCGGCTGGCCAGCCGACCGCCATTACCGTCGCGTCAGAGTGTGCCGCATTTGCGGCGGAGCTGGCGGGGCTCCTGCATAACCCGCGTTTTCGGGCCTATACCAGCCCGGACGTCATCGGAGTGGAACTGGGTGGCGCAATCAAGAATGTACTCGCGATCGCCGCTGGTGTGGCCGATGGCCTGGGCTATGGCGCCAATGCCCGCGCCGCCCTGATCACGCGGGGTCTGGCGGAAATGATCCGGCTGGGCACTACCCTCGGCGGCCGGCCCGAGACGCTGATGGGGTTATCCGGCGTCGGCGACCTGATCCTGACTTGCACGGACAACCAATCCCGCAACCGGCGCTTCGGCGTGGGGCTAGGTCTGGGTCAATCTCCCGAGGCGATCGCCGCGAGCATTGACCAGGAAATCGAAGGTATCCCTACGGCCCGCATAGTCCATGAACTGGCCCGTAGCCATCACATCGACATGCCCATCAGCGAGCAGATCTACCGCATTCTCTACGAAGGACTCCCTCCCGCCGAAGCCGTGACCAACCTCCTGCTCCGTGACCCCAAGCCCGAAACTGCCGGACGTTAATGCAGGGCTGGAACTGACCACGAATTTATGACCGTCGTCCTCACACGCCACGGCCCTGTAATCCGGGCGGCGACCATTTATGGAATAATCCGGCTCGTCCGACCCCGCGCCAATTATCTAGCCACCCACCCTGCATGCTCCAAATTCTGGCCAAGGCGCTGTACGAATACTTAATCCTCTGCCTGGGCCTGGGCTTGCTGGCCCTGATGTGTATCGCCTGGACTCCCATCGCGGCGCTGCTTTATCTGACTTTCCCGGTAGACTGGAGCCGCAGGATAGGACGGTGGACCATCGCAAAGGCATTCCGGTTTTATGTCTGGCTGTTGAGGCTGCTGGGCGTAGTGCGGGTGAACCTCAGTGCGCTGGATGCCCTGGAGAATGAACCGCCGCTGATCATCGCCCCCAATCACCCCGGCCTCCTGGACGCGGTGCTGATTCTTTCCCGGCTCTCGAACGTTGGCTGTATTGTCAGGGCGGACCGCTTGGGCAACCTCCTGCTGGGTCCGGGCGCGCGGCTCGCTGGCTACATCCCCAATAACCACCCGCATGGCATGATCAAGAGGGCGGTCGCGGACCTGCATTCAGGCGCTCATCTGCTGCTGTTCCCGGAAGGCACCCGCACCACCCGCTGGCCGGTCAACTCCTTCAAGAGCAGCCCGGCCCTGATTGCAAAAAAAGCCGGCGTATCCCTCCAGACTGTATTCATCGAGACCGACTCACCCTTTCTCGGCAAACAATGGCCATTGTTCCGGAGGCCATCATTCCCCGTTATCATGCGGATTCGGCTCGGTCGTCGCTTCCCGCCCCCCACCGACGCACGGGAATTCACCGCCGAACTCGAAGACTATTTCACAACCGAACTCGGCCTCTCTCCCCTCCTATAGCATTCGGTTACGCCCCCCTCAGCTGCTCGCCCACCCCATGAACACACCCTCGCCCAGTCATCTTGTTCTGATTCCCAGTTACAACCCGGGACCCAGGGTTGTGGAGACAGTTAACGAGGCGCGGCGCTTCTGGAACCCGGTCTGGGTCGTGATCGACGGCAGCACCGATGGCACCGGCGAGGCGCTGTCCGATCTGGCCCGTACCGACCCCGGCCTCCGGGTCAT
>JAJRDJ010000116.1 GCA_028678445.1 Methylococcaceae bacterium | reverse complement strand
TTTTGACCGGCCACTCTGGCGCGGGCAAGAGTACCCTGCTGCGGCTCATTCCCGCCATCGAACGCCCCAGCCGTGGCGAGATCATCATCGACGGCGTTCCCGTGCCGAAGCTGCGGGGCCGCCAGATACCCTATTTGCGGCGCAAGCTGGGTTTGATCTTCCAGGACTACCGCCTGCTCAATGACCGGACCGTATTCGACAATGTCGCGCTTCCGCTCCTGATCACCGGCCATGACCCGCATGACGTGGGGCGGCGGGTCCGCGCCGCGCTCGACAAGGTCGGGCTGCTGAAGAAGGAGAAGCGCCTTCCCTTGGCCCTCTCGGGAGGTGAGCAGCAACGGGTCGGTATTGCCCGAGCGATCGTCCACAAGCCACCGCTGATCCTCGCCGACGAGCCGACCGGCAATCTCGATCCGGACTTGTCCGAGGAAATCATGCTCATGTTCCGGGACTTCAACGATGTCGGTGTCACCGTTTTGATTGCCAGCCATGACCTCAGCCTGGTCCGGCGCTTCAGCCGGCGGACGCTGCGGCTGGAACAGGGCAAGCTCAGCGAGGCAAGCTGAAGCATGGCGCTCAAAGGCAAATCCACCTTCCGTCGTGGTCTGTTCCGGCAGCCCATTCAATCCGCCGAGAAACTGTCGGACCGGGTCAAGGCGCACTGGAACCTGCAGAGTGACTCGCTCCGGGAGAGTTTTCGGAGGATGTGGCAGACCCCCATCGCCAGCACGCTGACCATTCTGGTGGTGGCGATCGCGCTGGCCTTGCCCGCCAGTTTCAACGCCCTCATCCAGAACGCCCGGCAGCCGATCGAGGCGCTGGAATCCACCAGCCAGATTTCCCTGTTCCTGAAGCCGGAGCTCAGCAACGAGGCCGGACGCAAGCTGGCCTTGAAGCTGAACAAGCACCCGGCGCTGGCCGGTGCCACGCTGATAACGAAGGAGGACGGACTCAAGGAGCTGGCGGCCTACAGCGGCTTCGGCGATGCACTGGCCGCGCTCAACAGTAATCCTCTGCCGGCGGTGGTCATCGTCCATCCTGTTGAGACGGATGCCGATGCGGTGACGCGTCTCTTGGCGGAACTCAAAACCCTGCCCGAGGCCGACAGGGTCCAGTTCGACAGTGAATGGCTGGAGAAGCTCCGGGCCCTGCTGGCCATCGCCGGGCGCTGTGCGGCTGCCTTCAGCGTCCTGCTGGGGTTTGGGGTGTTATTCATCGTCGGCAATACCATCCGCCTCGAACTGCAAAACCGCCGCGAGGAAATCGCCGTCGCCAAAATGCTCGGGGCCACCCACCGCTTCATTCGGCGGCCCTTTGTCCATGCCGGTCTCTGGTACGCCCTACTGGGCGCAATCCTGGCCTGGCTGCTGGCCAATCTGCTGATTCTCGGCGTGCGCAGCCCGGCTAACCAGTTGGCGGAGTTGTATGGCAGCCCATTCCGTCTGTCCTATCTCGGGCTGGCTGACACGGCGATTCTGTTGGCCAGCGCGGTACTGCTGGGCATCATCGGGGCCTGGGTTGTTGTCGCGCATTTTTTGCGAGAAATCGATCCGGATTGACGGAACCGGAGTTAGCACTCGCTGTCTGAGAGTGCTAATATTTTGCGGTATTCCAGAACCATGAGGAAAATACATGACTAATGCACTGAGCTTGCCGTTGAATCCTTCGCTGGGCTCCATTGATGATTACATGGCCGCCATCGCCCGCCTGCCCCGCCTCGAGGCCGAGGAAGAGCGCGCCCTGGCCGTCCGGTTCCGGGAAGAGGGGGATCTGGACGCCGCGCGCCAGCTGGTTCTGGCCAACCTGCGGTTTGTCGCCCACGTAGCGCGGGGTTACATGGGTTATGGCCTGCCGTTGCCGGACCTGATTCAGGAAGGCAATATCGGCTTGATGAAGGCGGTCAAGCGCTTTGACCCGGACGTGGGCGTGCGTCTGGTGTCTTTTGCCGTGCACTGGATCAAGGCGGAAATCCACGAGTACATCATCCAGAACTGGCGAATCGTCAAGGTCGCGACCACCAAGGCCCAGCGCAAACTGTTCTTCAATCTGCGCAAATACAAGAATCGCCTGGGCTGGCTTAACGAAGAAGAAGCCAACACCGTCGCGGAAGATTTAGGCGTGGACGTCGCAACGGTGTACGAAATGGAGGGCCGGCTGAGTAGCCAGGACATGGCCTTCGACGCGAGCGATGATGGTGACGATGGCGAGAAGGACCATGCCGCGCCGGTCCATTACCTGAAACAGGCCAATGCCGACCCCGCCGACCTGCTTGAGGAAGACGACTGGGGCCAGCATAAACAACGGAATCTCATCACCGCGATCGAGCAGCTCGACGACCGCAGCCGGGACATCGTTCGCAGCCGCTGGCTGGGCGAGGAAAAGCTGACGCTACATGACCTCGCAGCCCGTTACAACGTCTCGGCCGAGCGTATCCGTCAGTTGGAAAACTCAGCCATGAAGCGCATCAAATTGTCCATGGCCACGTAAATAGCGCCTAGCATAGACTACTTTTTGGACGCATCTTACCCAGTCATCATAGGGTACAAACCGGATCCGTGCTTCACGGGCGTGTGACGTCCGGAAGCACGGAGTTCAAACCATCAAATTCTATTCAGCGGCTCAAGGACATCACCAAGGTTCCGGTTTCCCTGAACGCTCTTCGAATCAAGCAGCTGGCTTCTGAAACACTCCAGCAGCGTCCTACCTTCCCACGCTCCGGCGCCACCACCAAAGAGCTTACGATTCACGCCAGAAAGCTCGCGCCGCAAGGTGCCGCTTAGGAGCTTCTCCGTACTTTCGGGTGAGCTATCCGGCCAGCGATAGCGCACCCATTGCTCAATTGCCCGCCGGGCAGCAGAGGGATCATTCGCCCGGCAGGCGATTTCCACCGCCTTAATCAACGAGCGCTCCGTGGAGTTCTCATCGAGTTGGGATTTAACTGGTTTTGTAACGTGTCGTCGCCAAGTGAACCACCATCCCAAGGCAGTGAATAACCAGGCAGAACCGAACAGCAGCGCCAGCCATAACCAGAGACGGCCTTCTCCAAGCGGCGTTTGACTCGTGGTCCCGGTCTTTCTGGATTCGTCCGGGGCTAAGGTCTGTGCCGCCGGCTTTTCCGGCACCACTGGAATGGCTTCCGGGGGTTCCGAGAGTGCCGAAGGCAATACCGTCAGCGTCGCCGCAGGGAGCCGGGCCACCTCCATGCGATCGGTCACGGTATTCCACCAGGGGATTTCCATCGTTGGCACTGTATACGTACCCGAACGGGTTGCGATCAGCGCAGTCTTTTGCTGGCGCTGACCAGCGAGGCCTGAACTGGTCTTCTCTTCTTTCGTCACCGGCTGATCCGGATATTGCTTGATGTCAGCAGCGGGCAACTCGGGTCCGGCCAGCTCCGGCAGCATCCCGACGCTCGCACCTTCGGCGCGAATGGTCACAGTGCGGGTAATGGGCTCACCGTTGGGCGCCTTGAGGGATGAGGGAGACCAGGTCTCGCCGATTTCCACTCGTTGCGCCGGCAGCCAGTGTCGGCCAGTGAACTGCGGCGGGATGGGCCGCACCTCCAGATCGATCGGGTCGGAATGCAGACGTTGCTGGCGGGTGGAGGGCCGGAAAAACGGTCCAAAGGCGGAGGCGCCGAGTTGCGCGGTGAGATTGACTGGGCCGATGGTCAGGTGGCCGCTTTTTTGAGGGAATATCACGTAGCGGCGTTCATCGACCCTGAACTGCACGCCATCACGCATCGTCACGTATTCATGATCTTCTTCCAGCTTTTCCACCACGGCGTCGGGCACTTCGGGCTGACCTAAATCACCCGAAAAGGCCACGCGGCTCAGCACGCGGAGAGTGAGGATGACCTGAGCCTGCACATAGGGATTCTTCGGCTCGGCCTCCGCTTCCAGAAAGACAGTGGCTTCACCGCCCTGTTTGCCGCGCACGGCACCATGGGTGATCGTCACGGAAAATGAGTTGGAGCGATCCGCGCCAAACGCGATGGGGGGTATTTCGAACGTGCCGGCCTGCTTGGCCAGCACCTGCAACTGCCAGGAAATGCGGCGCGTGGCCCGGCCGTTGACGATGGAAAACTGGTTGCTCTGTCCCTGATTGAGGATTTCAAAATGAGCCCGAAGGGGGCTAAAATCCGGATCACCATCGGGCTCTGCATCGGCGGCGAAGGTCAGCGTGAAGGATTCGTTCACCGGGACAGGGTTGCGGTCGAGACTGACCTCGATGCGAGCCGCCTGAGCGAGGGGGGCGAATACCGCCCACAAAATCAGCAGATTGGCCTTGATGAAAGCCCCTGGGCGATTATTGCACAGGGTTTGGGGGGCCGCCCGCTGGTCCGAACACCCTTCAAAGCGGGAAGAACCTAACCCCCAATAAAAGGCACGGGCCATGCGCTCAATGCCCCCCCAGCCCCTGTTTTGCAGGAAGTAGGGAAGAACATGGCTGGCAGCAGCCGCGTACAGGTAGGCAAAGACCGGCATAGGGCATCTCACTCCGCTTGCTGCTGTTGCTGACGTAAACGATATTGATAGGAGAACTTGCGCTTGAGCAGCCCGCCGGGATCATCCGGAATGCGGCGCAGCCATTGCGCTTCGGCCTGTTCGTCCTCATGGCGAGTTTCTGCCTCCACGGCCTGGGGCGTCTTGTCACCCGGCTGGTCCGCTTCGGTATGAGACTCGCCCGCCTGGGATTCAGAAAATTCCGGTTTCTGATCATTTTGCTCCGGTTGCGCCGAGTGTTGCTCCTCAGGCTTTTGTGATTCGTCCCCGGCCTGATCCGGTTGCTCAGCATCACCCTTCCGATTTTCCGGCGGCTGTCCGGCATCCTGGGATGGCTTTTGATCCTGCTGCTGCTCACCTTCCTGGTTCTTGGGCGAGGGCGGCGGCTCAGGCATTTTTTCGCGGTGGTCCTGTTGCTCTGGCGGCGATGGCTGGCTGTCCTTGTCACCCTGGGACTCCTGAAGTTTGTCACCCTTATCCGGCCCTTCGGACGGATCAGATTTTTCTTCTGTCTTTTGTTGCTGCTCCTGCTTTTTTTTGAGCGCTTCTTCGACCAGCTTGCGGTTGTACTCGGCATCCTCGTCCTTGGGAGCAAGTTGCAGCGCGCGATCGTAGGCTTTCAGTGCCGGCTCCAGTTGGCCCTGCTGGGCGAGGGCATTGCCACGGTTGTAATGCGCCGGGGCCGTATCCATCGATTCCAGACTCTTAGCGGCTTGCTCAAAATTTCCGGACTTGTATTCGGCAGCGGCCTTCCAGGCTGGATGCTCGAAACGTTCGGCTGCGGCCTTGGCATCCCCGGACTGCAGGGCACGCTGAGCTTGTTGGTCGGGGGTCAGCCAGAGGTCCCGCCATTCCAGAGCATCGGCGGATTGGGGGACCGGAGCTAGCACGGCAAACAAGATTAGCCCTAGCCAGCCCCGCCGGAATGCCAGAGCCGAGAGGAGCACCAACGGTGGCAGCAGCCAGATACCGCCCTCCTGCCATTGATCGACATGCACATCCTGGCCGGCCTGATTCGCCGCCTCCGCCCGGCGCTCAACGAACTCCAGCACCGCATCGGTATCCGCCGATCCGGCATCCAGCGTCCGATAAACCCCACCACCCGCCTGCGCAAAATCCCACAGCGCCTTGATGTCCAGGCGAGAAATCAGCATGCGCCCTTGCTTATCTTTCAGAAAGCCACCGTCCGGCAGCGGAATCGGTGCCCCATCGCGGGAACCGATACCGATAGCCGATACCCGGTAACCGAGATCCTTTAGCCGTGCCGCTTCGCTTTTCGCACTCGCCACGGCCTCCCCGGCCGTAATCACCAGCACATCGCCGGATTTTTGTCCGGCCTGCTGCAGAAGCCGTGCGGCGGCGGCAATGCCGAGGTCCATGCGCGTGCCGTGTACGGGCATGATCCGCGGCGATAGCGCGGTCAACTGGGCGGTGATCGTCGCGACATCGTCGGTCAAGGGCGTCACCACGAAAGCATCGCCCGCATAAGCCACCAGCGCACTCTGACCGTCCTTGCGGGACCTTAGCAGATCATCGATCTTGTAGCGCGCCCGCTCCAGCCGGTTGGGTTTGACATCGGTCGCCTCCATCGCCCAAGACAGATCGAGCACGATCACCATGGCCGACAGGTTGCGGAACACTGGGGATGGCAGCCGCTCCCAAGCCGGGCCCGCCAGCGCAAAAATGGCTAGCAAGCCCGTCGCACCCGCCAGCCAGAGCGGCTGGCGGGATTGCCGAGAGTCGGTGTTGATGAGGATATGCGGCAGTAGAGCGGCGTCACAATAGTCAGCCCAGTCACCGGTGCTTGCCCGGCGACGCGCCAGGGTCCAAACCAGCCCGATGAGCGGGAATATTGCCAGGAGCCACCAGGGACGGAGGAAATGGAAGTCGCTCACGAGAAAGAATGGCGTCGTTTCATCATAATCAATATACCGCTCAAGATGAGCGCCGCGCCCAAGGGCCACGGATACAGTTCGGTCCGGGGCCGGTAATAGCGCTTGTCACGCTCGACCGGTTCCAGTTCGTCCAGCATCTGGTAAATCTGCTCCAGTTCCTGCAGGTCCCGGGCGCGAAAGTAGCGTCCACCGGTCTTGTCGGCGATGCCGCGCATGGTTGTTTCATCGAGATCCTGGGACGGGTTGACCTTGCGACTGCCCAGCAAATCCCGGATCACCATTTCATCGGCGCCAATGCCGATGGTATACACCTTGAGGCCAGCCCGCGCCGCCAAATCCGCCGC
>JAJRDJ010000115.1 GCA_028678445.1 Methylococcaceae bacterium | reverse complement strand
GATTCCGAGTAGATCTCCTCCACGACGCACGCAATGCCGGAGTACGATGTCGCGAGCTTCCGGGCCAGTCCTGGCATCAGGACCTCCGCAGAGTACGAAGACATTGCAATCTTGAAGGTTCTTTCGCTCAGGAACGGATCGAACTCCGAAGCGGTGTGAATCGTCGAATCAATCTGGAAGAGTATTTCCTTCACCGGCTTGATCATGCTCTTCGCACGCGGCGTGAGCTGAAAATCCCGTCCCACCTTCTGCAGCAACTCATCACCGGTGTGCTGACGCAACTTGGCCAGGGCCGCGCTCACGGCAGGCTGCGAAACGTGCACCCGTTCCGCGGCCTTGGTGACACTCTGCTCTTCCAGCAGTGCGTCCAGGACGACCAGAAGATTCAGGTCCAGACCCTTGAAGTGCAAAAACCCCTCCTCATGAATAGTCGTTGAGGAAAGTCCCTGACGGGCCGATTCCTGTTCCCGCAACGACTCCTGTCCGGACAGGAGCCGCGGAAACGTTACCCTATTCAGACGACAAGCTCCACCCCATGCTGCCGGTCCGGGAAACAGCTATTCCTGCACAACCCTCACGCGTGGCAACGGCGGATAACTGCCCAGAAGCAGCAACGGCATGATCGCCACCGCAGACGCAAAGAGAAGGACCTTCAACCCGAAGTCGTAATTTCCGCTGAGCTGCTGGCTGTACCCCATCACCAGCGGCCCTATGGCGATGCCGACGGTGATCGAGGAATAGATGAGCCCATAAACCCTGCTGAAGGCGCGCAATCCAAAATAGCGACTGATGAGGTAGGACATGAAATCCATTTCTGCGCCGATGCCAAGCCCTACCAGAACCACCGCGAGGATTGCCGGTATGCCGGCAGCACCGGACATCAGGATGAGCACACCAATCACAGGACCGGACAGGAAGATCGCCACGACAACCGGAGCATAATAGCGGTCCAGGAGGTATCCGGTGAGCAGCCTGGCCCCGATCAGGGTTACGCCAAGCAGAGACGCCACACTCGCCGCAACAGCTGGCTCGACGCCCCGGTCGGTCAAAAGAGGCACCAGATGGGCGAGTATCCCCCCTGACATGATGCCGAGGAGAAGGAAACTGATCGCGATAAACAGGAATTGTCGGCTGGCGATGGATTCCCGGAAACTGAATCCTGCCTCCTCGCGCACAGCACCACTGGGCAACAGCTTTGCAGGTTCGCTGATCCATGCCGCAACCGCAGGCAGCGACACCAGAATCACCAGCGCGGCAATGCCCAGAAAAGCAAACCGCCAGCCCAGATTTGCTGTCAGCAGTTGAACAAATGGCGGGATCACGGCCGTTCCGACGCCAATTCCGGCCAGCGCTATTCCAAGCGCCAGTCCCCGGTGGGCATCGAACCAGGCCACGACCACGCGGGAATAGCTGGCCGGTGTCGTGCACACACCAGCGAGGGCCATGAGCAGATACATCGCGTAGTAATGCACGAGGCTGCCGGTCATCAACGACAGCCCAGCGATGGTCATGCCGAAAACAACAATCGATGGAATGAGGACGCGCCTGACCCCGTAGCGATCCAGCAGGGTTCCGGCGAGCGGTGACAGGAAAATGATGGCGATGCTCATCAATGTCAGCGCCAGCGACATATCACCGCGCCCCCACCCGAACTCTACGGAAAGAGGCTTGACGAAGACGCCGAACGAAACAATACCGATGGAGGAGTAGCCGAAGGCAAGCCCGAGCGCGCTTGCCAGCACGATCCTCTTAGGACCGGTCGATATCACTGCCAACGGGTCTCCCCTGTATAACCGGATCGGCGAAAATATCCCTCCCCTTTACTCGACATAGCCTATCTTCAGGCAAGCCGGATTGAAGGGGAGAAATGGTTCGCCCGTGCGCGCACGCTGCAGCCAGTCCGGATCATTGAGCAGCGCGCGACCGATGGCCAGCAGATCGAATTCCCCGGCCACATAGCGTTCCATGACTTCGTCGACGTTATCGACCACCTGGGGCGGTGTCAGCGCCGATTCATATCTGTCCCGGCGAACACCGGTGCCCCCAACCATCACCACCGGCTTGTTGATCAGCTTGCGCGTCCAGCCAGAGATGTTGAGCGGCGAACCTTCATACACGGTGTCGCGAAAGTCGCGCGCGCTGGCCTCGAAAATATCCACGCCCGCCTCGGCAATGGGCTCGAGAATCTGCTTGAGCTGCTCCGGGGTCTTGGACAGCTGGGCATCCAGGTCATGGTGAGTCCACTGCGAGAACCGGAACGAAATCAGCATCTCGTCGCCGATCGCCTTGCGCACCGCACGAACGAGTTCGACGGCGAAGCGGGTTCGCCCGACGTGATCGCCGCCCCAGCGGTCGGTTCGCCTGTTCGTCTCTTCCCTCAGGAAGTTGTCGATGAGATAGCCGTGGCCGCCGTGCAGGGCAATGCCGTCGAAGCCCACAGCCTTGGCGTTCGCGGCGGCGCAAGCAAACGCGTCGATTACCGCAAGAATCTCGGCCTCGGTCATCGACTTCTCCGGGCAGTTGAGGGCCTTGGCGGCATCCTCCTTCAGCGCGGCTATCTGGTCCGGCGTGCCGAAGATTCCGCTCGGGCTGGAGATATGGATATCGGACCATGCCTGCCCGCGTGCGGGGGTCCTCTGGATGCCGAGGTGCATCAACTGCGGAAAGATCAGGCCGCCAGCCGCGTGAACCTCGTCAACCACGTGGCGCCACCCTTCGAGGGCCGCGTCGGTAAACATGAGTGGCCACCCGGTCTGCCTGTCGTCCCCGCCCTCCAGGTCGAACTTGCCCATGGTGCCCTTGTCTTCAACGAAAACGGATTCGGTGAAGATCGTGCCGACGCCACCCTCGGCACGGCGCCGGTAATAGGCCGCGACAGCCGGGGTCGGGACACCATTCGGAGAGGCGCCCCGGGTCATGGGTGACATGATCACCCGATTGGGCAGCTCGACGCCCCGAATCTTTACAGGCTTCAAAAGGGCATCAATTCGGGACGATGAAGGCATTGGCGCGTCTTCCTGTTTTGTATCCGTGGATTCGTCTTCGCTCGGCCATCGACCCGACGGCGTGCCGGGCCGGAAAATGCAGGGAGCGATTCGCCTGTAAACTCGATTCAG
>JAJRDJ010000114.1 GCA_028678445.1 Methylococcaceae bacterium | reverse complement strand
CCCGCGATGCGAATCTGGAGGTAGTCGCCATTCTTGCGGTTAAGACCCAGCGCTTGATAAAGCTCACCCGCCCGCACCGTGACGCCATCCGGGGGGCGCCTGATGCCGATGGTGGCCGAACACGCCTCCAGGGCCTGGAATTGGCCCTGAACGGGTTCAAAGGCGCCAGCGGAAAACGCAGCCAGGAGGCTCAGGATAGCGGCACAAAGACGACAATGGATAGTCATGGTTATACGATGGTGGTCCTGAGGGTAAGGTGTTCAGGAAGAGCAGGTTCGCTTGCGGACATGACGCCCACCTCTTGTCCTTGAGAGCGCTTGATCAGCCAAGCAGCTTCAGTCCCGGCGGCAGCGCTTCACCGAACAGACGCTGTTCGTCGGCTTCGCTGAGCGACTGATACTCCGTCACCATGCCCACCCAGGATTCGGGCGCCTTGCCGGCGCGGAGGGCTTCGATCACCCGCTGGCGCAGCGCTACGTCGATGTCACGTTCCCGATCACCGCTCATGCGCGCCAGCAGCGCGGCGGCAAACGCGGCGTGGGGTTCCTTCCGGAAATCCCGCCGCAAGACCAGATCGAGCCAGCTCTCAACCTGGCTTTTAGGTACCCCATTATGCACACTGCCATGCCAAGGCACCCTGCCACCGATCCGGCCCAGAGCCCACCAGCTTGCGGAAGGTTCGGCAGGCTTGGCTAGCCTTTGCAGCAGCCACTGGCCCAGCTCGACCTTGGTGGTGGCGGGTAGCCGCTCCAACACGGCCGCCAGCCGGACCATGTCTTCGTAGCCGCGCTTTTTGGACAGCACCGGCAAATTGCCCCGCTTCGCGGTATCGGGGTTGATGAAGGGCGCGAGGTCCTCGTACACGGCCTGTTGATTCGCGGTATCAAGCCCGCCAGCGACCCGCCG
Source organism: Methylococcaceae bacterium (assembly GCA_028678445.1). GTDB lineage: Bacteria > Pseudomonadota > Gammaproteobacteria > Methylococcales > Methylococcaceae > UBA6136. The sequence goes on along the minus strand of JAJRDJ010000114.1, from coordinate 4,719 downwards.
CCAGAGTGTCCACCATTCCGTCCAGTTCTGGGCTTCGTTGACGAATTGCAAACCTAGAGGGTAAATGACAAACACCTGCCCGACGCGCCAGTCATCCAGCGGATAGCCAAAGCCCGGGCGAAGACAGAAACCGGTCAGACTGAACCAGACCCGCTCATGATCGGCACTGCGCCGGCGGTGCGGCAGCCCCTCGAGCAGGGCCGCAAACAACTCCCTGAGCAAGGGTGTGTCCCATTCGGCGCGGGAACCCAAAGTTTTTTCGAGTTCGTTACGCAAGCTCCTGATCGCCTTGGGGTCGGCGTCCCGGGTCTTTTTGCCGAATACCTGGCGGATTTTCTCCAACGCGCTAGCGAGGCGGGGATGGCGGGCGAGTTCGCCGAGCTGCATTGGCTGCGCGCTGCCACGCAACTGGAATTCGATGTTCCAGCGCTGCCCCGGGTCAGCCACGGCCACGCACTGGAGTTCCAGCGTGCCGATTTCGCTGAGCGAGGCCGCCACCTGTACCGCCTGCTCGCCGCCCCGCCCGGCCGCAGCGTCCAACGCCACGGCCAGCGGCGGCAAGGTCTGGAAGCGCTCTTCATCAAGTTCGATCAATGCGCCGGGTTCGGGCCGGAAATCATCGGTGGCGGCGGCCAGCGTGAAGCGCACCGGCACGCCCAGCGTCAGCAGGAAACCACGGCCGGTCAGGACGATCTCGTGACCCTCCTCCGTGCCGCGCGGCAGGAGACAGATCCCCCGGGGCGGCGCCGTTCCCTCCGCATCATCGACCCTAAGGAAAATACTGCGCGCCGCGCCGCCGGCAATGCGTTGCACGGCCTGCCCACGCCGGGCAAGCCCATAGGCCACGGCGCCATGCGCGACGGCCAGATCGGGCCGGTCATTTTCCAGCAGCCGGGGCTGAACACCGCCCCAGACGGTGAGCTGATCGACCAGGCGGCGCACCACCAGCGGGCTGCGAAACACACCCCCATTCAGGAGCAGGGCATCGGGGACGGGGATGTCCACCGCATCGCCCACGGCCTCGCGGGCCACATGGCGATGCTCGCCGAGGAACGCCGCGAGGTGTCGAGTGATCGCCGGGTCGGCCACGTAGGGCAGGCCGAATTCCACGACGCCGCTGCGCTTGCGCTCCGGCAGGTCGGTGATGCCAATCACTGGGAAAAAGCCTTCCAGCACCAAGGCCCGCGTCTCGTCCCGCCGCAATTCCGTCGAGCGCGCGGAACCGATCAGGCGGCTGCCGCTGCCCAGCAGCGTCACGCCGACAGATTCCGGTGCGTCGTCCACCAGCAGGCGTTCCTTGGCGACACGGCATTGCTCGACCAGTTGGGAGAGTTCGGCGGCCGACAGGCGTCGATCCTCGTCGAACAGGCGCCCCTCGGCCAGATGAGCCAGTGCGAGATCGATGTTGTCGCCGCCCAGCATCAGATGATTGCCGACGGCGATGCGGGTCAGCTTCGGCTCATCGGCACCGGGATCAACCTTGATGAGAGTCAGATCCAGCGTGCCACCACCGAGATCGACGACCAGCAGCAACCGGGTCGTCGCCAGTTGCTGTTGCAGCGTGTGCCGATGTTGCCAGAGCCAGTCGTAGCAGACGGCTTGCGGCTCTTCAAGCAATTTCAGTCGAGGTAGACCGGCCAGCCGCGAGGCTTCCAGGGTCAGCGCCCGGGCGGCTTCGTCAAATGAGGCCGGGACGGTGACGACCAGTTCCTGCGCCTCCAGCGGCGCCTCGGGATGGTGGGAATTCCAGGCCTCGCGAACGTGGCGGAGGTAACTGGCGCTCGCCTCGACCGGCGAAATTTTCGGGATCCCTTCCAGGGCACCCCAAGGCAGGATGGGCGCGGTGCGGTCTGCGGCGGGGTGGGACAGCCAGCTTTTCGCGCTGGCGATCAGCCGGCCGGGGCTTTTGGCCCCCAGGCGCCGCGCCCATTCGCCGAGCACCGGGCGGTAATCGCTGGCGGTCGCCGTCGCGGCCCAGGGCAGCGCCACGTCCGCTTCCGCCAGTTCATCCAGTGAGGCCTGGTAGCGCACCGAAGGCAGCAGCGGCAGCGCCGCGACCTCGCCGGGTTTGACCAATTGTTCGAGCGGAAAAAGCTCGATGCGCGGCTCGCCGCCCGTCCCGGAACTGCCCGAATACGCCACTACGGTATGCGTGGTACCCAGGTCGATACCGACCAGATAGGCGGGTTCTGGCCTCTGACGTTCAGTCACGGGCGGCCATTATCTTCGGTGGCACGATGGGCCACGGGTTGTGCCCTTATTCCGGTGCTTCGCCCTTGTCGGCATCGGAGCGAACATCAAATTCCACTTTCCAGCGCTCGCCGCCTTCCCGCGACACCGCTTCCAGTTGCAGCGTACCGACCTCGGTGACCCGGGCCGCCAGATGCACCGGCACGATATCGCCGGGACTGTGCTTATCGGCCGGCAAGGTGACCTCGATTTCCTCCAATTCTTCGATCTCCTCCTCGGGCCACCAGTCCAGACGGGTGCCGACCTCATCGTCGCGCCGAACCGTGGAAGCGAAGAAGCGGAAATGCACCGGCTCCCCGACCACTACGCCAAACTCATAGGGCGGCAGTGCCGCCTCGGTGCCCTCTTCCATGCCGAAAGGTGCGATGCACAGTGCTTCCAGCGGGGGGGCAAAGCCTGGCACCGCCGGCATGGCGCTTTCGACGCCGACGTAATAGGCCGCCGCCGTACCTCCGCGTATCCGCACACCCCGGCCTTTTCTGACATAGCCGTAATAGGCCGCGCCCCGGGAGACCGCCAGATCCAGATCGGCGCCCTGCAACAAGCGAGCGGGCGGTGCGTCATCGGCGGCCAGCCAGTGATTCAACACTTCCAGCAGGCGTTGTTCGAGTATTGCGGATTTAAAGACGCCACCGTTGAGCAGTACGGCAGTCGGATGCAGGAAGCGTGCAGACGGGTTGGACGCGAAGCCTTGCAATTCGCCGGTGGCGCCGATCTGGCGGGCCAGGAAGGCGGCTAGATGCGCGGTGATCCGGGCATCCTGCGCATAGGGCAAACCCAGCGTGGTGAGCCCGGTGCGGGACTGGGCCGCTGGCCGGTCATTCAGCTCGACACGCGGGAAGAAGCCCTCGATCAGTGCCTTTTGTACTTCCGCCTGCGTCAGGCTGGTCCGCAGCGCGCCGCCGATCAGCGAGGAGCCGCGACTGGGCACGACGATCGCAACCTCGTCTAGGTTACTGTCGGCCAGCAGGCTTTCCTTGGCATCGCGGCAGGCGTGAGTCAGCGCCTGCAACTGCCAGGGTTCCAGCCGCTTGCCCTCGGCCTGCAGTTTAGCCCGCAGTCCGTAGGCAAGGGCCAGGTCCATATTGTCCCCGCCCAAGAGGATATGGTCGCCGATGGCCACGCGGTTCAGAGTCAGGCTGCCCTCTTCCTCGGTCACGGCAATCAATGACAGGTCCGTCGTACCGCCGCCGACATCGACCACCAGAATGACTTCGCCGGGCTTGACCTGCTCCCGCCAGCTGCCTGCGCTGGACTGAATCCAGCTGTAGAGCGCCGACTGGGGTTCTTCCAGCAGCACGGCCTGCCGCAGGCCGAGTGCTTGCGCGGCCTCGACCGTCAGCTCCCGCGCGGCGGGGTCGAAGGAGGCGGGCACGGTGATGACCAGATCCTGCTCAGTCAGTGGCGCTTCGGGGAAGCGCTGATCCCAGGCATCACGCAAATGGCGCAGGTAGGCTATGGACGCCTGCAGCGGCGAGATGCGCTCGACCTCCTCCGGCGACTGCAACGGCAGCAGCGCCGCGCGGCGGTCCACGCCGGCATGGGAGAGCCAGCTTTTGGCGCTGGCCACCAGCCGAATCGGCGTCTTGCTGCCGAGTTGCCGGGCCAGTTCGCCGACGATGGCTTCGGGCTCGGGGTCCCAGGGGAGCACGATGTCACCCCGGGCCAGCTCCGCCTCGTGCGCCTGGTAAAGGAAGGAGGGCAATTGCTTCTTCTCCCCGATGACGCCGGGAGCGGTCAGTTGTGGAATATCGAGGACGTGGAGGGGGGCCTGTTCGCCATCCGCCTCGCTCAATTCCACAAAAGAGACAACGCTGTTGGTCGTACCGAGGTCGATGCCGACCGAGAAAAAAGGGGCTTCGCTCAAAGTTCGACCTCCGCTGGCGCCAGCACACGCGCATCATGAGACTCGGACAGCTTGGGGAGGGTGATGCGGGAAACCCGCCAGCCCCGGTGGATCAGGGTGCCGGTGAAGGGCGGTGCGCCGACGATATGGCCGCTCACCCGCACGGACGAGGCATCGAACCCCTGAGGCAGGGTGATGCGAGAGCCCTCGGACTCCGGCCGGACCGGCTCGAGTTCCAGATGCTGCTTGAGAACCTTGCGGCACCCCTCATGCACCACGCGCACGGCGGCGCCAATATCGGCATCGGCGTGACTGGCGATGTTCTCCTGCAGGAAATCGACAAAGCGCGCCTCCTGCTGCAACAGGCCCAGCAGTTGCAGGGCGGCATCGGGCGTCGCTTCCTTGACCACCACGGGCCGGGACGGCTCGACCCGGGCCGGGGTCGCCAGTTTCGCTGATGGTGTGGGCTTCTCGGCTGGCGTGCTCACCCGTACGGGTTCGGTTACCGCCCTGGGCCGTCGGCTCAACGCAAACGCGCTGACGATGGCCAGCAGGATACTCAAGACCAGCAGCAGTCCGGCCAGCGCGGCAAGGGCTACATGAACGGCGTCGAGCGTCGTGGG
>JAJRDJ010000113.1 GCA_028678445.1 Methylococcaceae bacterium | reverse complement strand
GCCGGATGCAGAAACTGGCTGATCCGCCAGCAGGCCCTCGGCAACGAAGCGAAGATCCTTCTGATTTCCAGTCACCGACAACTTGCCCCGGGGGCTGCGCCATTCCGGCCTATTGCCCAGCGGCCAGGTCAGGTTGCTCCACTCAGCTAAGGCGTTGACTTTCGACTGCTGGTTGAGCTTGGAAGCTGTCCCGCTGAGGGCCAGGGACGCTTGAGTCTCGGGCAGCGCCAGCTTCAGTTTTTCGATGACCAACTCGCCCGGCTGGCGATAACGCAACTGTAAATCGCCATGCGCCGTGCCCGCGCCGGGTATTTTGGCAAGGGCATTTCCCGCGAGCTGGGCCATCTTCTCCGTGCCTTCGCCATGCAGGCTCAGCGTCACCGGCCAGATTGGCCAGGCAGGGTCGACGAGGGTGGGCAGGAACTCGGGGACATCCAGTTGCGCCGTCCATTGCAGTTCTTTTGTCGGGTCCATCACGACCATGGAGAACTCTGCCGGCAGCGGTTTTTTGAGCGATTGCCGGATGATCACACGGTCCAGGTTACCGCCGGCATAACCCTCACCCTGAAAAACGGGCCGCCCCTGCGGATGCCAGTTCCAGGTGGTTTTGAGCCTGACCTTCCGGAGACCGCCCAGCGCCAGGTGGCCAGATAATTCGCCGTTCAACTCGGGCATGACCCAGGCCAACCGGCGGATTTCGAGGCCATCACGACTCAGCGACAGGGACGCATCCACCCGCTCCAGCCGGGTGGGCTGCGCGAAACCCGCCGTCTTTACGCTGGCATCACTGACCTTGAACTCATCGATCACCAGATTGAATGGCAGTTTCAGAGCAGGCCAATCGATCGGGGATTCATCGGTCGAGGAATACTGCGGTTTTACCATGTGTATCGAACGAAGGTGCACCGTCCCTTCCAAGAGCGCCGCGGGGTCTAGCTTGATTTCCAGCTGATCGAGACGTAGCCGGTCGGTCTGATTGCGATAATCCACGCCCCGCAGGACGGAGCGGTCGAGAATCACGCCTTCGACCCGCGCCACGCTGAAACCGGGCACCCAGGGCCGGACCTGCCGCACCAGCCATTGCGTCCCGGGCTCCGTTGCCAGCACCCAGTAAAGGCAGACCACCAAGGTTACAAATAGCAGAAAGCCAAACGCCAGCGCATGGGCGATCGGCCGAATCACAAGTCTGGCCCGAGAATCAGATAGACCTGCACCGGGTCCAGGGCTTTCGAGAGCGGCACGCCCACATCCAGCCTGACGGGTCCGACCGGCGAGCGCCAGCGGGCGCCGACCCCGACGCCAGTGCTCACCGGTCCGCTGAAGTCATTGCCGACATAGCCCACGTCCGAAAATGCCGCCATGCCCCAATCACCGAACAATGCCCTGTCATATTCCAGACTCGCCACCGCCAGATGCCGTCCACCCGTGCGGGTGCCCAAGGCGTTGACCGGACTGATTTCAAATAGACGATACCCGCGCACCGTGGGTGCCCCGCCGGCATAGAAGCGCTCCGTGATCGGCATGCGGTCGAAGTCGTTGGTCACCATTTCGCCAAACTGGCCACGGGCGATCAGGCGATTTTCGTCATTCAGGCTATAGACCCCCTTGCCGTATAAGCGTAGCCGGGCAAATGATACTTGCGAACCGGCCCCTTCGAGACTCCCGGCGAGGTTGCCATCGATGCGGATGCCCTGACGCGGAAAGATGGCATCGTCGGAATTCAGCCAGGTGTAGTTGACACTGGGAATCAGCAGGTCAGTGGTCTGGTTGCCATAGCCGATATTGAAGGTTTCCCGCAAGTAGTCGATGGAGAGGATTTCTCGCATATCCCAGCGCGTGGTGCCGTGACGTATCCCGCCGCGGATGACCTTGGCACGCCCGGCCACGGTATCTTCCACCCCCAGCTTGGTGGTAAACGCGAGCTGATCGCGTTCCGGGTCGGCCAGCGGAATGGCATAGATGGCGCCGATCTGGTTCCAGATGAGCGAGAGTTTGGCGCTGGCCTGGAAAGTGTGGCCATAGCTGTTCACGTAGCGGTTGCGGTAGACGAGGCTCACGCGCGGGCCGGTATCGGTGCCATAACCGCCACCGAGATCGATGCGGTTCCGCGGCACCATGCCCAGATCGACCGCTACCGGCATGTGGCCATCCTTGGCCTGTTCCGGTTTCGGCACGATATCGGCCCGGGCAAAATAGCCGCTATTCAGGAGACTCTTCTGCATCGCCAGCACGGCCGAGGCCCGGTAGGGCTCGCCGGGCTTGAAATGGGCGAAGCGTTCCAGCAGTTCCGCATCCAGCGGCGTCGACGTGAAGTTCACATCGCCAAATCGGTAGCGCTTGCCGGAATCCAGGTGCAGCGTGATCTTCGCCTGATAAGTCTGCAGGTCGACACGGACCTCGCGCGCGGGGAAACGGGCATCGAAGAAACCCATTTCGGCGGCCTGCTCCTGCAACGCATTACGGCCCTTCTCGTATAGCACATGATCCAGCACATCGCCGGGCTTCAGCGGGAATTGGTCGACCAGTGCCCGCATCTCCGGCTCCAGGGTCGCCTCGCCGTCCAGTCTTACGTCGACGCGGGACAGGTGGATGGGTGGTCCCGGGTCGATCCGGTACTCGGCGATCCAGTTGTTCTTCTGGCGCTTGAGATTGGCGGTGATTTTCGGTCGGTAGTAGCCGAAGGGTTGGAGCGCCGTGCGAATTTCATCGGGGGCTCGGGCGACCGCCAGATCAATAGCGTCCTTGCCGGCGTCCGCCCTCTCGCGCGCCATGGTCAGCAGGGCACGGACATTTTTCTCCACGGGTTCGGGCAGGCCCGAGATGTTCACCGTCACGGCATCAGCCGCCAGCAGAGGGCAGGGGAGCGCCAGCAGCGCTATCGCTGCAACACCGGCCCAGCCCTGGCTTCTAACTCGCATGCCCTGGCACCTCAGCTTACGGACCAGCTGTGGGTTGATGCCGGCTGGCGTCGGGTCAAGGTGGCTGCCGACATATCCGCTGCGCGCTCAAACCACCCGGCGCGAGGCGATGGCCTGCCGCCATTCATTGAAAAGTCGCGCAT
>JAJRDJ010000112.1 GCA_028678445.1 Methylococcaceae bacterium | reverse complement strand
GGGCCATGGCCCGCTCATCGCGGTCGATGCCAATGTTGCGCAAGGCCGGCGGCTTGCGCTGCATGATTGCCCCGCCGCCCAGATGGGTCTCGATATAGGTGTCGTGTGGCGGCATCAGGTCGATGATAGGCTGGCATAAGCCAGACGTCGCCTTGGTGCCAAAATAGCTGCCCATCGGGATTGATCCAACTCGCGGTCTTGGATCAACACCCTAGTCTCAATACGCTATGCTGTCAAGCGTTCATTGCGGTAGGGCAAGCTGCTAAAGCGTGAGCAACGGGCCGATGGGGCGAGTAGTTACGAAATCCGCAAGATTGATCGGCGGCAGATCCCTGCGCTGGAGTAACTCCTGCGGCGGAAGGTAACTGATGTTCTGTGTCTTCCAACTGACGGTACCCTGATGGGGCATCAGGTTGAGCAATGCCCGCAGGAGGGTGGTCTTTCCCGCTCCATTGGGACCCAGGATTACGAACACCTCCCCCCTGGGATGCGGTTGCGTACCACGAGCGAACCCCCACTCAGCACCCCCCGTCGCTGACCCAGATGGGCGGTGGGGGAGGACCCATTAGTCAGGGTGCTGAACATGGCATCCATTTCCTGTTGCAGCTCGGCCCAGGCCGCCGCGGAGGCCAGGGTCAGCCAGAGGCTGAGGGCTAGTGCCGTTGCGGGTTTCATGGCCGCCTCGCGGACGGGCCCGGCTGTAACCAGTGGATCAGGGCGGCGGCCTCATCCGGGACAGGGGGCTCCCTGATGGCCTGGGGGGTATCAGTGCTTGACTCGAGCGCTGGCCTCTCAGGGCATCGAATTGACGGTCCTCAAGCAAGCCTTCGGCATGCGCCATCGTCAGAATCCGCATCGTCAGTTCATCCAGCGACAGGAGTCCCTGCGCTAACGGCAATAGGCCATTGGGCGGTTTCACGAGAAAGAGCGCCGGGGTGACTTGCACACCCAACAGCTGGGCCTGGCCATGGTCGGTGTGAAAGTCCGGGTAGAGATCGCCCGGCAAGGGCTGGCCATCCAGTGAAACCGCGTAGACCTTGAAGCCAAAGCGTTGCTCCAGAAGCTTGAGTAAAGGGGCCAGCAGATGGCAATAGGCACAGTCCGAGCGGAAGAAGAACAACAGTCCCACCTGTTTTGCCATGCTGGCCAGGGACTCTTCGGTGGCCGTGACGGCGATCCGGTTCGACTCATGCACGGCAAACGTCGCGATCGGGCGACGGGTGTTCTCATCCAGTAGCGGATCGGACATCACCACCTGTCTGGCGACATCCGTGAAGCGGTGTGCCTTATCCATCATCACGCGCTGCAGGTAGTAGAACGCCGCCACGTTGTCCCGGGTCGGGCTGTCGATAGCCCGGTCCCGGACTTTATCGAGATTCTGGCGGAACCAGGCGGCTGACAGGGGCGGGGGCGTTGCTTTGGCTGGTTCTTGCGGAAGGGAGGACGGCGGCTTCTCGGCTTTCGGTATTTCCCGAGGCGGCGGAGCCGATGTTGGCGTTTGAGGGGGCGCGGGGATGGGTTCCCGCCAGAACCAGCCTCGCTCCTTGTCGAGATAGAAGGGTCTCGAAGCCGTGGCCACGCTCGCGCTCGGTTCCCCGGAGAGCGCGATCAGGGTGGACAGTACCAGCGGACGGATGCGCAAGGTCATTGGCGCATTGTGTAGGCAATGCTCCAGACCATAGTCTTCGAAAGATGACGCAATTTATCAGCTTTCGCGGGGCCCTCTAGCCCCAGCGCCATCACACTATTGCCACAGGAGGGGAGACACCTATGGAACCATTATTACTGCCCAGCGAGGCGGCCGAGATCCTTCGCGTGTCGGAGAGTACCGTCAAGAACCTTGCCAAACGCCGCCAGATTCCCCACCTCTTAATCGGCAATCGTATTCGCTTCACACGGGTGGGGGTTGCAGCGTATATTGCCCGGGCCGGGCGAGGTCCTACATATGATGAGGACAGCTCATGCGAAAAGACAGAAACGGCATTTATGAACGGGACCGAAGTCCGTTCTGGTGGTGTAGCTACATCGACGGCAGCGGCCAACCGACTCGCTGCTCGACTCGGGTTAGAAAGGACGCCGACCCCAGGCAGACGGAAGCCAAGCGGGTAAGGGCCAGGCTGATCGCTGCGGACACTAAAGCCAGGCACCTGGCGCACAGTGAACTTCCACAGGATCACCATGCGACTACTTTCGACGAACTCCTTGACGCCTACCTGGCTGAACAGGAGAAAAGCCTGGCGGCCAGCACCATCAAACGCTACGAATATGCGCTCAAGCATCTGCTTCCGGTGTTTACCGGGGTCAGACTGACGGCGATTCGTCGCACTACCGTTAAGGCATATGTTAACCAGCGGATCGCGGCGGGGGCAAAACCGGCCACGGTCAACAACGAGATAGCCTTGATGTCCGGTGCTTACCTTTGGGCACAGACTGAATTGGAGTGGGACACCCTCAATCCGTGGCGGAAACTGACGCTGCAAGCGCGGAATACCCGCACCCGGTATCTCACCCGAGGAGAAGCTGAGGCCCTTATTGCGGCAGCGGAAACCCAACACCGCGCCAAGCACCTGTCGGATTTTATTCGGCTGGGGCTGAACACCGGCATGCG
>JAJRDJ010000111.1 GCA_028678445.1 Methylococcaceae bacterium | reverse complement strand
CGGGAGCCCTCCAAAACAATCGTTTCATATAGACTATTTAAACAACTGTTTTGATGTCAAGCGCTAACAGAAGCTTCTTACAGTATCCGTTCATGCCCTTCGGCTTTGCTCAGGAAGGCCCCCGACAGTCCTAGCACGAACGGATAGGCTGCAGATTTGGCTAGATGACCGTTCGCGCTGAGCCCTTCGACTTCACTCAGGACAGGCTTCTCGAAGTGCAGTTTTTAGAGGTTCCCACAAGTCAACATCCTGCTGGCGGGCGCTATGCCTTCTGTCCTAGGGCACTATCAGGGCTTCGCCGGCAATTGGGACAACGCTGATTCGATAGTGGCACGCAGCACGATATCCTCCGGGGCCACATTGGACGGGAAGACCTTGACGACCTTGCCGGCGCCATCAATCAGGTATTTTTGGAAATTCCACTGCGGTGTCACGCCGGACTGTTGGGCCAGCTCCTTGAAAAAGGCATTGGCGCCATCCCCGGATACCGCGCTTGACGCAAACATCGGGAACGTGACGCCGTAGTTCACGAAACAGAGCTTGGCGGTCTTTTCCGGGTCGGCGAATTCCTGCTTGAAGTCGTTGGAAGGAAAGCCGAGCACCACCAGTCCCTTAGTCTTGAATTCCCGGTAGAGCGCCTCCAGCCCCTTGAATTGCGGGGTAAATCCACACTGACTGGCGGTATTCACGGCGAGAATCACCTTGCCCCGATACGCCTCGCAGAAATCCACAGGAGCCCCGCCCTGCAAGGGCTTGCTGGCAAACTTCAAAATGGCCGGGCAATTCCCGGTGTCGGCACTGATGGGTCCTGCTCCAATCGCGAGCAGCAGGGCGAGAACGGACAGGGTCTTCATGGGTACCTCCGGGGTATGATCAGGGTGGCGAGACATGCCGCGTCCTAGATCGCGCGGCACCCGGCTTTGTTGCGGTACGCCCCGATAAGTTGCATCGCGCCTATCCCCGATTCCGGCTGGCCTCGTAATCTTGCGGGCGGCCCGACCGCAGCCCCGGCTCGGGTCATCAACGCAGGCTAACCGGGACTTGGGCGGCTGTTATACTTTTCGCCCCGTTCGCTCTACCGTGTCATTGCCCATGTCCCGCTGGCGGCCCGCCTTGCCCAAATCCTCCCCCTACATCACGGCCGATGGCGCGCGGCGGCTGGAGGCCGAGCTCAAGGCGCTGTGGGAACGCCGCGCCGACGTGACCCGGCATCTGGCCGCCGCTGCCGCCGAAGGGGACCGTTCCGAAAATGCCGAGTACATCTACCGGAAGAAGGAGCTGCGGGAAATCGACCGGCGCCTCCGCTACCTGCAAAAGCGCCTGCCGGCCCTGAGCGTCGTCGATCAACTGCCCGGTTCCCGTGACCAGGTGTTTTTCGGCGCCTGGGTGAGACTGGAGAATGAAGATGGCAAGGAAAGCACTTTCCGCATCGTCGGTGCCGACGAGATCGACACCCAGCAGGGCTGGATCAGCGTCGACGCGCCCATGGCCCGCGCCCTGCTAAAAAAGTCGATCGATGACGAAGTGACGGTCGCCACGCCGGCGGGCCCCGCGACCTGGCTCATAGTCGAAATACGTTATGCATAAGCTAACCCCTGCTGGAGCCCCATCGTGAATTTACGCATCGCCATCGCCCAGCTCGATCTCCTGGTCGGCGACATGGCCGGGAATGCCCGGCGCATCCTGGACGCCGCCGCTGAAGCCCGCGACCGGCTGGGCGCGGAGGCTATTGTGTTTCCGGAACTGACCCTGTCGGGCTATCCGCCCGAGGACCTCATATTGCGCCGGGACTTCCTGACCGCCGTCCAAAGCGCGCTGGGTGAACTGGCGGCGGCCCTGCGGGGCATCACCGCCATCGTCGGCTTTCCCGAGGCGGCCGACGATGGCGTCTACAACAGTGCCGCCGTCCTCCGCGATGGCGCCATCCGGCACCTTTACCGCAAGCAGCTGCTGCCGAATTACGGCGTCTTCGACGAGAAGCGCTACTTTCAACCGGGCCATGCGCCCTGCGTGTTCGAACTGCACGGTATACCGGTAGGCCTGACGCTCTGCGAGGACATCTGGCAGCCGGGACCGGTGGAACAGGCGGCGCGGGCTGGCGCCCGGCTGATCCTGAACCTCAACGCTTCGCCCTATCAGGCCGGGAAGGTACGCGAACGCGAGGCGGCGGTGCGAGACCGCATCGCCGCCGCCGGCATTCCGCTGGTCTATGCGAACCTGGTGGGCGGTCAGGACGAACTGGTATTCGACGGCGGCTCCTTCGTCATGGATCGCCACGGCCGCATCACCACCCACGCGCCCGAGTTCGAGGAAGACCTGGTCGCCGTGGATTTCACGCTCGGGGATCACATCGAGCCGGTTCCCGGGCCCGTCACGCGGCCCCTGCCGGACGATGCCAGCGTCTATCGGGCGCTGGTGACGGGCATCCGCGATTACGTCGGCAAGAACCGCTTCAAGGGCGCGGTGCTGGGCCTGTCCGGCGGAATCGACTCCGCCCTGACCCTGGCGCTGGCGGCCGATGCCTTGGGGCCGGAACAGGTCGAAGCGGTGCTGATGCCCTCCCGCTATACGGCCGGCATGAGCAACGAAGATGCCGTGCTGGAAGCCGAGGCGCTGGGTTGCCGGTATCACACCATTCCCATCGAACCGGCCTTCAATACCTTTCTCGACCTGCTCGCCCCCAGCTTTCAGGGCCTGCCGCCGGACACCACCGAGGAAAACATCCAGGCCCGCTGCCGGGGCATTCTG
>JAJRDJ010000110.1 GCA_028678445.1 Methylococcaceae bacterium | reverse complement strand
CTATTGGTATCGTTGCAGCAACCCGGAAGGGTTCTACCCTTATGTGCGGGAATGCCCCGGGGGCTGGGTCAGGACAACGCCGGAATCCAGGCCTTCCACCATCGATGGCGAGGAGTAAAGATCATGCGCATTGGCTCATTCGGCTATGCCAGCATACTATTGCTAACCGGCTGCACCATGCTGCCGCCTGGACCGAGTGTCATGGTCTTACCCGGTTCCAGCAAAACCTTCAGCCAATTTACCGGAGATGATGTCCAGTGTCGGCAGTTTGCCTTGTTCCAGGCCAACGGTCATTCACCGGTCGAAGCCGCCGCTCTGGCCGGGATTGGTTCAGCGGCGCTGGGCACGGCTATCGGAGCAGCGGTCGGGGCTGCCGTAGGCGGCGGCAGTGGCGCGGCGGTAGGCGCCGGAGTGGGTTTGGCCACCGGCAGTGCCGTGGGGGCCGGGGTCGGAACCAGCGTCGGATACTCGGCACAGGAGCGCTACGATGCAGCCTACATCCAGTGCATGTATGCTCAGGGTCATAAGGTGCCGGTTTACGGCAATATGCAAGCTTTGGAACCGGGCCAGACGAATGCGGCCTTACCGCCCCATGGTAGTAGCGGTCGTGCTATGTCTTTGCCGCCAGCGCCACTTAACCGTTAACCGGGATGTCATTTTTGTGAATGTACGTGAGACATCTCATCCCAGTGTCGTGTGCCAGGAATTCTCCTACTGAGTAAATACGTTGAATCAATCCCCCAAAGCGTGCGAGCAATGCCGGTCCGAGCGTATCCATATTGGCGGGGATTTTTACGCCTTGCCCGCGTGGCGGCGGTATTTAGGGACACTGCTGGTGTATGTGCCGCTGTTTGTTTCAGTTCCCTTTGTGATCCTGGGTTCCCTCATTATCTATGGCCATTTGCGTATGCTGGGTGCCCGTAACATCAAGGGTTATTGGGATTTCGTACCGGCCTGGTCCACGCATCGGTATGCCAAACTGTCAAAGCAGATCACCTTCAAGTTCGATTACACGGCCCCCTGGCTGAGCATGAAACTCTTCTGGGCCTTTAACTGCAAGGTCTATTGCCCGCTCAGCGTGGCCCTCTACGAATGGTCGGCTTATCTGGTGAAAACTGTAGAGAATTTTTGGTGCCCGTTCTTCCACGAGCGCAAAAGCGACTATGCCGGATCGGCTATCGATCAATCCTTTTGGCATGTGCTCCCGGAGAACAAGGCGCAACTCGACCCCGAAGATCGCGATTGCGCCATCTGGAATGAAGCGGTAACAAAGTCTTGATGCGGATAGTTGCGTGGTGAAGCAGACGCTGATCTAGGGCCAGTGGCGGTGGTGATACCGAGTGGATGACAGCGAGCTCATCAACAGCACTCCGCACCCGGCCAGCACGATGAGCAGGCCCTTGGTCGCCTCGAAGAGGACTACAGCGCAGACGCCCCGTGCTGGCTTGGCAACACACCCGGCATTATCCAGCCGAGTCGCTGGCACCTGCCTCATAGGCCAGCACGAAAGCCAGGAAAACCATCACGGACAGGCCCACCAGGAACAGGACGTCTGCATAGCGTTCGAGCTTTTGGCGATTCAGCGCACCATAGGCCCTTAACGAGAGATAGGACAAAATGCTGCTGGCGAGGAATAACAGGCTATTCGAAGCGACAATGCTGTCGATGATGCCTAGGGCCGGTCTCGGCACATTCAGCAGTTTCAGAATCGCAATGATGGTAAGGCTTACGCCGACCATGGCGGATGCGGTAGGCAAGATATGTGAAGACATATTGTCTTTGCGGGTTTGCCATTCCGCTGGACAAGACTCCCCGTAATCGCTTAGTCCCGCCACGACTGGGCTTCCCGATGGCTTCCGTGGCGATGTACTTTGACGTGGTTTTCTGCGGGTTGCCGCGTGGGATCTTGATGTATGTCTGGTCATTGGATGGTCGCTCATAATCTACACGCTGGTTGTTTAGAGGCAATGACAGCGGCTAAACCGCTGTCGAGCAGAAGGGGAGTCGGGCGTTGTTGGGTGATTCCATGGTTTGCCATGGAAGGCTGTCCGGCCATCATCTAAAGCACTGTCAGCCAGGAAAAATTATTCCTTTCAATCCGCGCCATTCTGCTCCTGCCAGAAGAATGGGCATGGGTCACCCTCGCCCAGCTTAGAAACCGGCTGTCGATCTGGCTGCATCTGGCAGTGTTCGAACACTGGCTGGGCGTAGCCAGACGCTCGATCGCCATCTAGCGCCCTAGGCGCTGCTGGCAACCGCCAAGGTGTTCATAACCTTGCTGATTTCGCCCCTTCTCGCGATTAACCGTGAAAGGCTTCTGATCTTCGCCTAATTTGCCGCCCTGTACAGGACCATTACCCGCTGGCTTCAATGGGTCCATGATGGTCAACTCGACACTTTAAGCCAGGCCAGGGCGGCATCTTTGTCCTGGTAGTCGAAATGTCTGACCTCCGCTTTGATGAAATGCGCTGCTAAGCGGGGGGCTATCGACAGGACTTCACTGTCGGTCACGATGGCCACTTTATCGATGGCCTGATGATGGTCGCGGACAAATTGCAAATGCGCTATGAAGGCGCCCAGGCTATCCCAACCCGGAAATGCGGCGGCGTGAATCATGACACCCTTCAAGTGGCCAGCGGCCTTGATGTAGGGATCAATCTCCTTGGTAACCGCCGTAAAGTCTGCGGCTTCCAGCGCACCGCCCGGCTCCATGATCAGGATACCGTCTTGTTGATTGAGTTCATGATGCAGCATGTCTGTCTCCTGAGGGTTGGTGAAAAAGTGGGTTTGCGGAGTGCGAGCCGTTAGTATCGGCATCGTCATCAAAGGGTTACCGATGCAGTTCCCAGCTATCGGGAATCAAACCCGTGAGGATTAGCGGTCTCATGGTCTATGCGGCTCGGTTACAAAAGGGGGAAGAGAGACTATGGGATATATCAACCGGCATCCAGGGCCGTGTTACTTTCCCCACCCCTTGAAAACCAGATTAGTGACGATGTCTTCATTAGAGAGGGAAATCGTTACCTCGTAACCGTCTCCGCAACCGGGCGACAACGGATTGGCATTCAGGTCCCTGTTCACGGCCAGAATAGCCGGTGCGCCGATGCCCTCATTTTCAGCATCGGTGAATTTGGTGGTTACCCGGGGAATCCACGTATTTGCCGAGGCACCGCGCGGCGGGAAGGTCTTTTTGCAAAGGTCGGCTATGGCAAGCTCAACCTTGAGACTTTTCGCACAGGACTTTGCCTGAAACCATTAGGGCCCGAAATGCAGTGGCACCACTCCTTTCAGGCCGGTTTGCAAGTTCCCTTGCGTGCCGTTGATACCCACTGGATTGCCACTGGGATTACGTTTTATGGCCTGTTTTTTAAACATATCTTTGTTCTGTGGCAGCTCTACCAGCCCTTCCAGGCTGGCCACCGTAGTCTCGGCGATCAGGTGGTAGTCGTGCCATGCGAGCGGGTGACCAGGGGATTCAGCGTCGGCAGTATGAGACTTTGCGCAATGACCGGAAGGCTTTTGCCTGAAGCGGTTTCGCAGCCATGTTCAATCTCGATGGCATTTCTGGAAAGCTTGCCTTCTATGCCAATATCGCGCACTTCCGTATGACCGAAAGCTGGCGTGACGATAATCGAGATGATGGCGAAAACCGAAAAGGCTGAAAGTGAGGAATTATTCGGCATGATGGGTCAATTCCTGTGAATATGTATCAAATGTATTTTGAGTGGCGATTCGTCGTTAGCGCATTTCATTCTCAAGCGCTAATGTCGTAATGTCGTAATAGAGCATGACCGAGCGCGTGTACAATTCCTGGAAGTCTGGGTTCCGATCAATCAAAGGCATAATTTGACTGGCTGTTTGTAGCACTTCATGTAAAAGCGCCAAGTCGCTTGCCTCAAGCTTTGCGCCGGTGTCCATGGCCTGCTTGATTCTCAGGATACGCGGCAAGCGCTGTGTTTCAAATCGGGTGAGCAGGGCTTGCAGGGCGCCGCAATCCTTTATGGACTTGTTGAGCATCTTCTTCTGCCTATTGGAAAATTGGCTTAATGCGGCAGGGAGGGGACTCAGCATCAATGGTAGGATTCGGCCAAGTATGGATTGACCACCCAATGACGCTAATCACGCGAGCATAGATATGCAGGCATCAAACATGCCAAAACGCAAAATCCAGAGAGGCAAGGGGTTACAGCTGAACCGCATGAAAACCATGAGGGCAAAAAGGGGGTTTTCGTCCGGTTTTGGTTTGTTTGGCGCGGTGTAGCGGCCGCCCAAAAGCGAGTTGGCGTGAAACCAACGCGCCATCCGAGATAGTTCTCGAGGATGCCGGGTCGACACGCCATCAATGTGTTGTATCCAGGTTTTTATCCGGCGGCCATAGACTTTGACGTTCTGGATGTGGTTCACCCCAACGCGCCTACTTCCCGTTCCTGACCGGACATATCAATGACCTCGATGACCCACCCCGCCGAAGACAATCAGTTCCTGGCCGGCCATATCGCACTTTTCCGCCGGAGCCTATTACACTGGACAGGTCGCGACTTGGTGAATCCGCGCATGACCAATGTCGAGGCTGCCCGGTATCTCTTTTCCGCATCCTTTGCGCTGCTTTCACACGATACCCAGCCCGACCCGGTCTTCAATTATGCGAA
Organism: Methylococcaceae bacterium; assembly: GCA_028678445.1. Classification (GTDB taxonomy): domain Bacteria; phylum Pseudomonadota; class Gammaproteobacteria; order Methylococcales; family Methylococcaceae; genus UBA6136. The sequence continues at coordinate 1,496 of JAJRDJ010000110.1, read as the reverse complement.
CCAGACGGCGTTGAGCCTTTTCGCCATGAGCTGGGAAGAAATGACGTCCTGCCCATCCCGGCTCTCGGCCGAATGGGACAACCAGGCCGATCGGGCGCGGTTGCTCCAGGAAGTCACGGAAAATGGCTATTCCGAAGGCTATCGGGGGATTCGCATCGGCAAGCACGGACGACGTTTCGAAATCGAGGAAGCGGTTGTTTGGAATCTCCTGGATGAGCGGGGAGTTTATCGCGGGCAGGTGGCCAGTTTCAGACACTGGAAGTGGTTATAGCCATGCACCGCGCGTACCGGATGGAATGCTCCCAATACCGACGCTGCCACACGCCGCGCTCAACCCGCTCCCGGCGTACCGGCTACCATCGTTCGTGCTTGGGCATACCCTTGGCGAAAAGCCGGTTGATTAGGCGCCAGCGGGTTGGATAATCCGAATCCCCATCCCCCAAGGTCCAGATGCAACGCACATGATCGGGCAACACGACGCAAGCCACGCTGTCGAATGGATATAGCCGCCGCGCTCTTCGCACCATTTCGCGCACCAAGTCCACCCGCGACACCAGCAAATCCCGCTTCCGTTCCAGCCGCGCTACGCTAAAGCAAAACAACCCGCCCGGCACCAAATTCCGTCGATAATTCGGCATGACAACCCCCCCAATGCTGTTGACTTAAGCCCCCGCCATTCGTTTGGGTCGCTCCATTTATCATTTATACTCCGCGCGGGTAAATTTTCGGATTTACCTCCAGCCAAGGTCAGGTTAAAAAGGGGCTTTGAACATCCCAAGTTCAAGCCTGAAGATGATCGACCTGAAACTGACCGAAGCGCAATTTGACGAGTTCCACAAGGCAGCGAGCGAGAACCCCCGCGCACGGGCGAGGCGGCAATGTTGGGTGGTCTACTACCTGCGGGGCAAGGGTTATGCCTGCGGGGAGATCGCCGACGTGGGGCGGGTGGACGCCGACACCGTCACGGCCTATGCGCGGCAGTACGGCGACCGGGCCGAGAGCCGACCCGTAATCGGTGGCCAGGAGGGCCGTCTGATGACCCCGCTCGGTCAGCTTGCGGATCTCCCGCACCCACAATCCGTTGCTCAGGCGGGTGCCGCGTTCGGCCAGTTGCAGGGCGATCCCTTGGCCCGAGGCGCGGGTGACCGCGGGGTTTGACATTCGTCTTCGGACCAGTTTTCGCCGGGATACTTATGCTAGGTCAGACCGGCGATCCGCTGGTCTTTCATCCGCGGCAAAAAGTCTGGGCTGTAGCCCTCCCGATCGAACACCAGGGTGAAGCGATGGCGCCACGGATCGGCTTGCAGCGCCCCCCTACCGGGCGGCCCCGGAACCGGCTCCTCCAGGCGCGGCAAAATGTCCTGCTCGATGGCCTTGATCAGCCCCGGATCGATGGCCTGATGAACGACCAGGAACGGCTGACCGTCCAGGGCATTGACCCGGTAGTCGGTGGTCGCCCGCAGACACCGCCGCTGACGGGCCAAGTCGTGGCGCGG
>JAJRDJ010000109.1 GCA_028678445.1 Methylococcaceae bacterium | reverse complement strand
TGGGCCTTCTTGCCATTGATCTTCCTGGGTTTTGGGATCGGAGTTATGAATTCCGCCTTGCGCATGGCGTGAATGATTTGCTGGGTCGGCTGCACGCTTGAATCGAGCTCCCAATGTCAGGATGGGTACTCGTAAGGCGGGTTCAGGATGGGATGATCGAAGAAAGTAGTGGACATGCCTGGTTTGGATTGATTTGATTTCAGGTGGGACATCCGGGGTTAATGCCCAGGCAGGTCTCCGACCAGCACCGCGCAACCATCAGGGAGTATGCAGTACCCCCCTACAAGTTTGCCTCAATTCGACCAAGGTGGGTCCAATTGTCTGATGCCGACTGAAGGATTTCATGCTGGGGCGTCCCATCCCCTACTGGCCGGGGCCCTTCCCCAACTGAAGTGCGTGACTAGCCATCAGCTTGACTCACTTTCGGTCATTGTTGACGACTCGCGGTACCCTATTAAGCGGGGGTTTCTGTTCCACCGCTTGCCGTGCGGGCACCTGATGTTGGCTGATGAGTCCTTTATCACGAAAAACCGGGAGAATTGCGATGAATCGGTATCTGGAAGTGTTGAAGAAGTACGCAGTATTCGGCGGCAGGGCCAGCCGTCAGGAATATTGGTACTTCATGCTGATAAATCTGGCCATTACCATTGCGCTGATTCTTGTCGATGCGCAGCTTGGGCAGTTTGATGAACTGATCGGTCTGGGATTGCTGAGCGGCATTTATACCCTGCTGGTGATGCTGCCTGGTTTGGCCGTGACGGTGCGACGCCTGCACGATACAGGACGCAGCGGCTGGTGGACGCTGCTGGGTATTGTTCCCTTGCTGGGTCTCGTCCTGCTGGCCTTCATGGTGTTCGACAGTCAAGCTGGCCAGAACTCATATGGCCCGAATCCGAAAGAAGCTGATGGTTAAATCGGCAATGTGAGCGAGGGTAGATCAGGAGTTTGTGATGAGCCAGCGCGAACGCCCTGGGGAGGCGTACTGCGGGGCGGGCTCCCCTCAACTCAGTTCACCAGGCGCAGTCCGAGATTGAGCAGCGTCACATCGTTACCCAGCAGTTGCACGCTGCCGAGGCGGCGGTTGTCGCCGGTGTCGCTGTATTCAAACTGGTAAACCCGTAGCCAGCTCAGTTGCCCGGACCGGTCGCGGCGGGGCCTGAGATGGGCGATGGCGATGGTTTCATCGAGGAGTTGCAGCCCCTCGGCCGCGCAGGCCGCCCGCACGGCCCGAATGCCGGTTTCCCGGGCGCGCATGCTGTCGAACCAGAACCAGCCGAGAGCCAGAATCAAGAGGACAATGGCGATTTCCACGTAGGTCATGAGGGTGGGGATAACTGCTGGGTTGGGTTCGGCGCAATGAAAGGCATTGTAGTGCATGCCGGACAGGCAGAGCTTCTTGGCGTCTCTGCCGCCGGCATGTTCAGGGGGTCTCTATCCCTCGACTGGTAGACACTGCCATCCCTGCGGCGGCACAGCCTTGCCGGTGAAGGTCCGCCGGTTGGCTCTGCAAGTCTTCCGGCTTGTATACCCCCCGCCCAGCCCCTAAAATCCCAGCCTTTTTACCGAGCACGGGAATTTGCCATGCGTAGCCACCGATGTGGAGAAGTAACGGAAAGCCATCTGGATCAGGAAGTCGACCTGTGTGGCTGGGTCCACCGCCGCCGCGATCATGGAGGGGTGATCTTCATCGACCTGCGCGACCGGGAGGGCTTGGTGCAGGTGGTGTTCGATCCCGATCATGCCGATGCCTTCAAACTCGCGGAATCGGTGCGCAGCGAATATGTGCTGAAGGTTCACGGCAAGGTCCGCCCCCGTCCGGAAGGCACCATCAATCCGAACCTTCCCACCGGCAAGATCGAGGTGCTCGCGACCCGGCTCGAAATCCTCAACAAGTCCGAGACGCCACCGTTCCCGCTGGAAAGCGAGGCGGAGGTGAGCGAGGAAACCCGTCTCCGTTATCGGTATATCGACCTGCGCCGGCCGCTGATGCAGCAGCGGATGCGCTTGCGCCGGGATATCACCCGCCATCTGCGCAATTTCATGGATGACAATGGCTTCTACGAAATCGAGACGCCGTTCCTGACCAAGGCGACGCCGGAGGGGGCGCGCGATTATCTGGTACCGAGCCGCACCCATCCCAATCATTTCTTCGCGCTGCCGCAATCGCCGCAGCTCTATAAACAGTTGCTGATGATTGCGGGTATGGACCGTTACTACCAGGTGGTACGGTGCTTTCGTGATGAAGACCTGAGGGCCGACCGGCAACCGGAATTCACCCAGCTCGATATCGAAACCTCGTTCATGGATGAAAAGGCCATCATGGACTTGATGGAAGAGATGATTCGCGAGTTGTTCGCCAAAACGCTCAATATTGAGCTACCCAACCCGTTCCCCCGTCTGAGCCACGAAGAAGCGATGCGGCGGTTTGGCTCCGACAAGCCGGATCTGCGCATCCCGCTGGAACTGGTGGACGTGGCCGATTTGCTGAAGGAAATTGAATTCAAGGTGTTCGCCGGTCCGGCCAAGGACCCGGACGGGCGTGTCGTGGCACTCCGGCTGCCGAAAGGCGGCGAGCTGTCACGCAAGGACATCGATGAACTGACCCAGTTCGTTGGCATTTACGGCGCCAAGGGACTGGCCTATATCAAGGTCACCGACCGGGCTGCCGGTATCGAGGGGCTGCAGTCGCCCATCGTCAAATTCCTGCCGTCCGAGGCCGTGCTGGCCATTCTCGACCGGGTCGGCGCCGAGTCGGGTGATCTGGTGTTCTTCGGCGCGGACAGGTCCAAGGTGGTCAACGAAGCCATGGGCGCGCTGCGGCTGAAAATCGGGCATGACCGGAGTCTGGTCCAGGGCCAATGGGCACCGCTGTGGGTGGTCGATTTCCCGATGTTCGAGTGGGACGAAAAGGACAAGCGCTGGTTTGCCCTGCACCATCCCTTCACCGCCCCCAAGTGCGGCCTCGACGAACTCAAGGCTGACCCCGGTAAGGCGATCTCACGCGCTTATGACATGGTGCTTAACGGCATGGAAATCGGCGGTGGCTCGGTGCGTATCCACCAGACCGACCTGCAGGACGCCGTATTCAAACTGCTCGGCATCGGCGATGTGGAGGCACAGCAGAAGTTCGGCTTCCTGCATATCGCGTTTGTGGATGCGGATGCTCCCGCCGCCCAGCTCCGTGCCATTGAGCACCATGTCGTAAGCGCGCGACAGCGCAGTGCCTGGGCTGGCCGCCAATTGCTCCGCATCGCAGGAGGGTGCGGTAAACG
>JAJRDJ010000108.1 GCA_028678445.1 Methylococcaceae bacterium | reverse complement strand
CGTCGGGAGGCCGACAGCCCGGCGGCACGGCACAGCCGCAAGCGCCGGCAGCACGTCATGGAAGGAAGCTTTGCCGATGCGGTCAACAACCATGGGGCCAAAAAGGCGCGGTGGCGGGGCTTGGGGCGTCAGCGCATCCAAAGCTGGCTGATTGCAGCGGTGCAGAATTTACGGATCTTGCTGCGCCGCAAAGCGTGCGGGCCAGTTGGGGTAGCGGCCAGCGCGCTGGCCGGCGTGCTGGCGAAGGTCGACTTCAGGGCAGTTGTAGGCCGGATCGGCTGGTTCTTGGCCAACTGGAGCCGCAGCCTGGTTCGGAGCCCCAATTTCATCAGACCACCGTCCCTAGCTGTGCCATAGCCCCTGGGGCGTATTCCATCACGAGCCAACCTGTGCGTCGTAAATCAGCCACTTGGGCAACACGCCCGTAAGGAGGCTCAAATCCTTCATAGCCAGGTGAGGACACGGACTACGGACTCCAGCCTTTCCCCTCCCCATGAACCTCGTAGCGGCGGCTCGGCAGAGCGCCGCTGTTTGGGATGCCGAAAGTTAGCGGCGCTCTTCTAAGAAACTACCTGAGCAAGTGGTTGACGTTCCGTGAGGTCGTATCCCATGGCTGTGGCGGCTCGCTTCAACCTCCTGATGGACTCTTCTCGGGTTTTTCTTTCGTAGTCCTCCAGGCCTTGGCGCACGTAAGCTTCACCATATTTGAGCATCCGATAAATGATTCTTGCCAGTTTGTGAGCCGTCGCCGTTATCGCTTGAGGCGCTCCCAACTTGCGCTTCATGCGTCGATAATATCCTCCCAACGCACCGGCACTGTGCTCCAAACAGGAGGCGGCCAGCCGGAGCGCATCGCTCAGGCGATTGACGACCCGGCGAGTATGGGAACTCAAGATTTTACCGCCGGTAATTCGGTGTTCGGGACTCAGACCCAGCCAAGAGCAAAAATGCTTCTCGGTGGCAAAGCGGGTTAGCTCCGGTCCCACCTCGGTGATAACGGTCAGCGCGACGGTCGTGCCAACGCTTTCGATCGCGGTCAGATCCACGCCCACTTTGCGGTAGAGGCTCTGGCGCAATGCCTCATCGATCTTCTTGCCTTTGGGCTTGTCGGGTAGAGGTCGTTCCTGAAGGTTGGCTCGCTCCGGCAACCGCTCCAAAGCCTCGGCCACGGCCAGTTCACATTGGTTGATTTTGTCTTGATAGTTGTGATAGAGCTCCCACCCCATCTTTAACACGAACAAGTGTTCGCTGCGATAATCGCCGACTAACGCCTGGGCGATCTCTTGGCGGCTGGACTTGACCCGCCGGTGAGCTAAGGAGGCTAATGTCACCGGGTCGCGTTGGCCCTTAAGAATCGCCTCGATGATGGCCAGACCGCTCTCTCCGCAAATATCGGAAAGCACGACCCGCAACTGCAGATTCATTTGCAGAAGCGCCTTCTGCATGTGCTGGACCTGCGTCGTGCGCCCGGCAATGAGTTCCTCCCGATATCGCACCAGGCTGCGCACCACGCAATAGGCGTCGGCGGGCCGAAAGGACCCGCCCAGCAGTCCATAGGTGTGCAACCGCTGAATCCACTGGCAATCCAGCATGTCGCTTTTACGGCCGCTCACGTTCTTAATCTGGCGCGCGTTGACCAGCAGCACCTGCAAACCACGCCTTTCCAGCAACTGGTAGACGGCGATCCAGTATACGCCCGTTGCTTCCATCGCCACGTGGGTGACCTGGCATTGCTTGAACCACTCGGCCATCGCTTCCAGTTCCGGCGTGGTCGTGCCGAATCGCCGCACATTCTCAGCCGCCCGACCTGCGGGAACCGCCACCCAATGTTCGCGCGAGCCCAGATCGATACCTGCCGCGTTGGTATTGATTACCGACCAGTCCTGGCCAATCGATACTTTCTGCGTTGCCTTCTTCCTCTCGGAGGTTGATTTTTTCATCATGTCATCGCTCTGGCCAGTGGCCCGAGAATGGCATGAAGATCAAGCAATCTTCTAAACGGGATAGTGCCGTCGATCGCACCGGCGATCGACGGCGCTTCACCAATGAAGCAGCCGGAGACTCAGGACCATGCTGCCGAACGGGCACAAGGCACCATTGAGCGATGCGGTCATAGCTTGCCACCCGCCAAAGCAGCGCAACCTTGCCAAATGAGCAGCGACCTCGAAAGTTTCTTCCATGTGTAGCCCGCTTCAGCAGCGGGTGCCCGCTGCCGAGACGCCGCTACGGAGTTGCCACTCACCGCCGGCGCTGTCCTTGGGTGATGGCGAGGAGCTTGTCTTTGTCTTCGCGCGAGGGCTTCTGGCCCGAGAGGGCGCGGAAGATGGCGGGGAGATGGGTGGCGAACCCTTGTTCCCGCAAGACCTCTTTCGCCGCCTGCTTCTGACGCGGAACGATCACTACTGTCGGCGCAGGCGGAAGAATGCCGCGGGTGCGGACATGTCGGAGTTGGTGTAGCTGCGCCAAAGGCCGGGCAAGTCTGCATACGGTCCAGAAACCGCGGAAGCGCGCTGGAGAACATTGGGGCCGCTCCACTCGATGACCAACCCGTCGGCGCTAAGGTGTGGGCGCAACAGGGGCACGACCGGCACCAAGGCCAGACTGTGATAGTTGCCTGACGCGACTGCGGCTGCCTTGGCGACCGCCATCGGAACGCCCACCTGGCCGTAGAGATCGTCACCCCACCCGACAACCGAACCATCGGCTCGCATTGCCACCGTGTGGAAATCTCCGGCAGCGATCGCG
>JAJRDJ010000107.1 GCA_028678445.1 Methylococcaceae bacterium | reverse complement strand
TTACCTGGCAGAAAGGACGGTGATTTCTCTCGGCGTGGGTGTGTTCATCGCCATCGTCGTAGTGCTGACGACCTTGATCTTGGTGGCCCAGGCATGGCTGATGCCGGAGGGAAAGGTCAAGATAGCGATCGAGGATGATCAGGTGCTTGAAGCACCGGCAGGAAAAAAGCTGATTCAGGTTCTGTCCGAACATGGAATTTTTCTCCCTTCGGCTTGCGGCGGCAAGGGTACCTGCGGTGAATGCAAAGCCATCATCCGGGAAGGCGCAGGCGCTCCGCTGTCCACCGAGCAAAGTAGACTGGGAAGGGCTCTGATCCGGCAGGGGTACCGCCTCACCTGCCAGGTGACGGTCAAACATGATCTCAAGCTCGTGGTGCCACCCGATCTTTTGGGTACTCATACCTGGATGGGTATCGTCCGCAGCAATCGTTCACTGACACCGTTGATCAAGGAGCTGGTGCTGGACATCACCCAACCGCCGATGCACTTCAAGGCGGATCAGTATATCCTCCTGGAAGTCCCTCCCCACCAGATGTGTTTCAGCGACTTAGCCATTGACGAACGGTTTCAGGACGAATGGAACCGGTTCGACTGGTGGCGCTATTCATCTATTCTTGCCGAGACGACTACACGCTCCTAATTCGATGGCCAATACGCCGGACGAGGGGAATCTTGTCATACTGAACGTGCGCCTGGCCCTGCCGCCGCCAAACCGCCCGGACATACCAACGGGCAAAGTATCAGCCTATCTGTTTTCCCTCGAGCCAGGGCAGCCGGTTAAGCTCTCCGGTGTGTATGGGGACTTTCACGTCCGCGAGCGCCCCTGTGAAATGATCCTGATCGGTGGAGGCGCGGGGATGGCTCCCCTGCGATCGATGATTCTGGACCAGCTCGAGCGGGTCAAGACCCCGCGAAAATTGTCTTATTGGTACGGCGCCCGGGGCGTACGCGAGCTGTTTTATGCCGATCTCTTCGAGCAAGTGGCGCAAGAGCATTCCAACTTCACCTGGCATGTGGCGCTCTCCGAGCCTCGACCCGAAGAGTTATGGGACGGGCCGACGGGCTTCATTCACGAGGTTTTGTATGAACACTATCTCAAGTGTCACCCAGCCCCGGAAGATTGCGATTATTACCTTTGTGGCCCTCCGCTCATGCTGAGAGCTGTCCTGGCGCTGCTGGATGGGCTAGGGGTCGACGAAGATCGAATCTTCTATGACGATTTTGGCGGGTAATGCCTTGGGATGGCTATTCGTTCGCGCGCCGCGCTGGATGCGTAGAGACTATTTTTATCGGCTCATGGCGCGTTGACTTTCAGGCTGAAATTCTTCGCTACAGGCCTGTCCTGCGAGAGCAAGCGATCTGCCGCCTCTCTCGCGGCGTCGATATAAGGGATCAATACCATGTCCACGCCGTCCTGTTTGAACATGGCCTCATCATGCCGACTGGAGGTGGCGAGCGCCACCTTGCCCCGGTATCCCAGCTGCCGCAGGCCATGGAGGAGCAGACGGTTGATGGTGCGATCCCGCACAGTGCTGACCACCCATTTGGCGCGCTCCAGAGGCAGGGAGGCGAGAAATTCAGGATCCTCAGCGTCGCCATAGTGGACAGCATAGCCATCACGAACATGACGGTGAACGGCCTCAGGGTCAAAATCCACCGCCAGCAACTGGCAACCCCGCTCGCGCAAGCTTTCCGCCATTGCAGCGCCAAAGCGGCCCAGGCCAATCAACAGTATGTCGATATCGCCATCATTTCCGACGGAGTCTTCCAGTTCCCGGTGCGCGACCTTGCGTTCGAACACTGTCAAATAGGGGGACAGGCGCTCATAGAGATCATGCGAGTAGAGGATCATATAGGTTGAGGCGCTGATGGTGATCAACCCCACCAGGGTGATCAGCCCCACCGTTTCCTGATTGATGTGCCCCAGGCTGAACCCAAGCGCCGCCAGAATCAGGGAGAATTCGCTGATCTGCGCTACCGTCAACCCGGCAAGAAATCCGGTTCGCTTGCGATAGCCCATGTAGCCCATGATCGCCATGACGATAAACGGGTTTCCGATCAAGACAAAGATCGAGAAGACCGCTGCCGCTTCCATTTGCGCACCAAGGGTGCTCATGTTCAATGCCGCACCCAACTCAATAAAACAGCAGAAGAAAATCGCGCAAACTGACCAGCCGTGCCGCCACCTGCTCCCGGTAGGGTGTGGATGCGATGGAAATGCCAGCCAGAAATGCCCCCACTTCCTTGCTGAAACCGAGTGCATCGCCCGCCGAAGCCCCCAGTACCGCCCAGGCGATTGCAAACAGCATCAGTATTTCTATGGAGTGGGCGAGCCGATGGAGTAGCCCCGTCAGTACATAACGCATCAGCAACCCCACAACCAGCAGCATGAGCCCCCCTCTTAGCAGGATCATCAGTGCTTCCTTTCCCAGGCTGAATCCGTCAACAGCCTGACCGAATGCGGTGAGGCCGATCATCACCAGCACTACCACAATGTCCTGGACGATGAGAAAGCCCACCGCGATACGCCCGTGCAGCGCATCGACCTCGCGTTTATCCGACAACAGTTTGACAATAATGATCGTACTGGAGAAGGTGAGCGTCACGGCGACATAGAGCGCGGTGATGTGCGACATATCCAGCAGCCGCGCGATCAGGTAACCCACCACGGAGGTGAAGACCACCTGACCTAGCCCGGAGGCCAGAGCCACTGGACCGACCGTGCGGATAATATGTAAATCCAGTTTCAGGCCAACCACGAACAGCAATAGGGAAATTCCCAGGCGTGCGAATAGCTCGACCTCGCTACTTTGCGCCACGATGCCCAGGCCTGAAGGTCCCAGCAGAATACCCACGGCAATGAAGGCGACGATCAGCGGCTGGCGCAACACCTGGGCAAGGATGCCACCGAGGGTGGCCAGACCCAGAATGATACCGATTTGCAGAAAGATGTTTTCAAACATGTTCAGACTCGGTTCTGCCTATGCTCCGGGACATACTCGAACGACTGATGCCTTGCTCCCAATAGCACTCGACAGGTTCAGTCCGTTCGGGAATTGGGAAATGAATACCCGAAACGTATTGCCTCTAAGTCTTCATGAATCGGCGACCTATCCATTTCTCCAGTCCGACCGCGGCATAAATCGTAGCCGCGACGGCCAGAGTCGCCATCCACTCCTCCGGGCCGATCGGCTCGCTGCCGAACCACCGGTTCATGGGATGCCAATAGGTGAAGGCGAGCTGCAACAGGATCATCGTTGACACACCGGCCAGAAGCCAGGCGTTGGAAAAGACCCCCACCTTGAACATGGAGTAATCCAGTGAGCGGCAGTTGAACAGATAAAATAACTCGCAGAACACGAACACGTTAACCGCTACAGTGCGCGCTCGGGCCAGGCTTTCGTCGTGCGTAAGCGCCCATTCGAACAGGCCAAAAGCCCCCGCCAGCATCAAGGTTCCCACCAGAACGATGCGGAATATGAGTCTCCGCGTCAGGAGTGGCTGGCTGGGCTCTCGCGGCGGGCGGCGCATGATTTCCGGCTCCTTGTTTTCGAACGCCAGCATCAGGCCCAGCAGCACCGCCGTGCTCATGTTGATCCAGAGGATCTGTACCGGCAGGATGGGTAAAGCGACGCCGGCGAAGACCGCCGCCATGATGACCAGACCTTCGCCGACGTTGGTGGGCAGAGTCCAAATGATAAATTTCATCAGGTTGTCGAAGACACCACGACCTTCCTCCACCGCCGCCACGATGGTGGCGAAGTTGTCGTCGGTCAACACCATGGCGGCGGCTTCCTTGGCTACTTCGGTGCCGGCCTTGCCCATCGCCACGCCAATATCCGCCCGACGCAGGGCCGGCGCGTCGTTGACCCCATCGCCAGTCATGGCGACCACGTGTCCCCGAGCTTGCAGTGCGCGCACCAGATTGAGTTTTTGCTCGGGCGCAACGCGCGCGTAGATGTCGCACTCTTCCACCACGCCTCGATAAGCCTCTTCATCCAGCGCTGACAGTTGGGCGCCGGTGAGTGCTCGCCCGACCGGTGAAATGCCGAACAGCCGGTGCAAGCGACCCGCCCGCACCAGGCCGAGTTTGCGCGCAATGGCTAACGCCGTAGCGGGATGATCGCCGGTGATCATCTTCACCCGGATGCCAGCCGCCTGGCAGGCGGCAACCGCCTGCATCGCCTCAGGCCTTGGCGGGTCGATCATGCCTTGCAGGCCGAGGAAAATCAGACCATCCTGAAGCTTGTGGTGCTCCACAGTGTCATCCTGATGTGGCCGATCTGTACGTGCAAAAGCCAGCACGCGCAAGCCCCGCGCGGCCAAATCCTCAACCTGGCGGTGAATGGTGGCCGAATCCAGGGTAACCCGGTTCAGATCACCGTCGAAGGCCGCATCGCACCGGCTCAGGATGCTTTCCACCGAACCCTTCAAATAAACGTGGCGAGCATCCTGCGCGCGGTTGTGGTGCAGCGTCGCCATGAACTGGTGTTGGGATTCGAAGGGCAGTGTATCGAGGCGGGGATGGGTCTCCCCGGCGTCAAGCTCGTGCATTCCGGCCTTGCGCGAGGCAACCAGCAGCGCCCCCTCGGTCGGATCACCTTCGATGCGCCAATCATCGCCATCCGCTACCAAACGCGCGTCGTTGCACAACAGACCGGCGCGAAGACACTCCATGAGCGTTGGATGCCGGCCCGGATCGAGGGTCCGGCCATCCTGCAGGAACTCGCCCTCCGGCGCATAACCACCGCCGGTGATCTCGAAATGATCTCCTCCGGCGTAGACGGCCAGCACGGTCATCTGGTTCTGGGTTAAGGTGCCGGTCTTGTCCGAACAGATTACGGTGGTGCTACCCAAGGTTTCCACCGCCGGCAGTTTGCGGATGATGGCGTTGCGCTTGGCCATGCGCGACACGCCAATGGCGAGGGTGATGGTCAGGGCGGCCGGCAAGCCTTCCGGAATGGCGCCCACCGCCAGGGCGACTGCGGCCATGAACATCTCCAGGGCGGATTCGCCGCGCAGCCATCCCACCAGAAAGGTGATGGCGGCAAACCCCAGGATGACCCACATCAGAATCAGGCTGAACCGGGAGATCTTTTGCGTCAGCGGTGTCTCCAAGGTCTGAGCTGTCGCGATCATTTGATTGATTCGACCGATTTCCGTGCGGTCGCCGGTTTCCACCACCAGGCCAAGGGCGGTGCCATAAGTCACCAGGGTGGAGGAATAGACCATGTTGCCTCGGTCAGCGAGTTGAGTGTCGACTGGCAGGGCCACGGTCCGCTTTTCTACCGGCACCGATTCCCCGGTAAGCGCCGATTCGTCGATCTGTAATTCCCTCACCCGCAATAGGCGCAAATCCGCGGGGACCTTGTCACCGGAATGCAGGGACACGATGTCACCCGGCACCAGTTCCGTCGCCGGAACGACGTGACGCACCCCGCTCCTGATGACCGTGGCAGATACGCTCAGACTGCGCGACAGAGCCTCGATGGCTTTGAGTGCGTTGGCTTCCTGAATGAAGCCGATCACGGCATTGACCAGCACCACGCCAAAAATCACACCGGAATCCACCCATTCCTCCAGGAAGGCGGTAACCGAGCCGGACACCAGCAATATGTAAATCAGGGGCTGATGGAACTGCAAGAGAAACAACAGCCAGGGTGACTTGCCTTTCCTTGGGGCCAAGCGGTTATAGCCATGGACATCGAGCCGGCTCACCGCCTCGATGTCGGTCAGGCCCCGAGCGGGTTCAACTTGCAGCAATTCGAGTGCTTGCTTCGACTCGATTGCGTGCCAGTCGCGTGGGATGGATTCGTCGGTGGACACAATCGGTGCTTGCTTAAACGCGGCGGGGTCGCGGAAGGGTGATGATGGGTTCGTTGGAAAGCATCAGCGGCATTGGGTTACACGGCTGGATCGGGCTTGCAACTCCGCCGGGATGTGATTGGACTATGCCAGCCGGGTTTTACGCCGGCGGATCATCGGCGCGGCAGGTTTCGAGGATCGTCTTGTAGACGATGGCGCGTCTTAGCTCCTCCCTGCTCGCCAGCAACCTACGGCGAGTGAACTGTAAGGGATGGGGTGGCGATGCGGTGCGTTGGGTCTGGGCGACAGGGACGTTTTTGCTCGTCTGAGCCTCCCCCACGGAAGGTGTCTGCGACATCCGTTGCGTCTGTGGTGTAGGCAGTACCGCCTCATCAGGTGTGGGTTGAATGACCACCCCTCTCCGCAGCCGTTCGACGATGAATTGCAATAGGGGAACCAGGACGAAAATCAGAAGGATGAGAAGTTGCTCAATACTGACCTTGTTCATGCGGCGGACTCCTTCAACGCCCCTTGGGTTGCGCAGGCTCATGTTCCGGTGCGGCGATGCTGTCGCGCATGGCCGTATCGGCTTGCAGATTTTTCATGCGGTAATAATCCATGATGCCCAGATTCCCTTGTCGAAATGCCTCTGCCATGGCGCGGGGCACCTCTGCTTCCGCCTCGACTACCCGCGCGCGCATCTCCTGCTCCAGAGCGACGGCCATGGCTCGCCGTTCCTCGGCTTTGGCCTGAGCGATCTGTTTGCCTGAGCGATCTGTTTGTCGGCATTGGCCTGGTCGATCTGCAGTTTCGCGCCGATGTTTTCCCCCACATCCACGTCGGCAATATCGATGGAAAGAATCTCATAGGCGGTACCGGCGTCCAGTCCCTTGCTCAGCACATGCTTGGAGATGTGATCGGGATTTTCCAGCACATCCTTGTGTGATTCGGCGGATCCGATCGTGCTCACCATGCCCTCGCCTACCCGCGCGATGATGGTTTCCTCGCCGGCGCCGCCCACCAAGCGGTCGATGTTGGTGCGGACGGTCACCCGGGAAATGGCGATGAGCTGGATGCCATTCTTGGCGATAGCGGCAATCCTGGGCGTCTCGATGACTTTTGGAATGACCGACATCTTGACGGCCTCCAGCACATCGCGGCCGGCCAGGTCAATGGCGGCGGCGCGCTTGAATGTCAGCGGAATGTTCGCCTTATCCGCCGAGATCATGGCATTGACGACACGCACGACGTTGCCGCCAGCGAGATAATGCGCTTCGAGGTCGTTGAGTGGAATATCCAGCCCGGCTTTTCCGCGCTGATGCGGGCCGTGATTACGGTGCCGGGCGGCACCCGGCGCAGGCGCATGCCGATAAGCGTGATGAGCCCCACATAAGCCCCCGACGCCCAGGCGGCGATCCAGAGGGGAAGCGGGACCAGGTACAATATAAGTGAAAGCGTGAGGATCAAGACGATCAGCAACGCCATGCCACCCACCAGGCCTGTCTCTATTCCCATTAGGTTAAT
>JAJRDJ010000106.1 GCA_028678445.1 Methylococcaceae bacterium | reverse complement strand
CAAGATCCATGCCGCACCCACATTCGTCAAGTTTTTCAGGCCGTTTCCTTCATGCGATTGCCCTGGGCTGTAGGCCTATTCAGCTAAACTTGCAGGGCAATATACGAAACTTTGGCGAGTAATTTCTGGAACCGCCACCGAAAAAAAAGGGTTACCGCAGCAGCCCTTTTTCATCTAGACAAACCCCGGCTATTACTTCACATGCGTCAGCCATTCCGTATGATCAGCGCGGCGGCCGTAGACGTAGTCGAAATAGAGGCATTGCAATTTTTCGGTGATGGGACCGCGGGTGCCGGAGCCGATGCTGCGGCCGTCGAGTTCGCGGCTCGGGGTCACTTCGGCGCCGGAGCCGGTGAAGAAGGCTTCGTCGGCCACGTAGACTTCATCACGGGTAATGCGCTTTTCGTGGACTTCCAGACCGTTTTCCTGGGCGATGGTGAAGACCGTTTCGCGGGTGATGCCTTCCAGAGCGCTGGTCAGGTCCGGGGTGTAGAGCTTGCCCTTGCGGACGATGAAGACATTCTCGCCGCTGCCTTCCGCGACATACCCCTCATGGTCGAGCAGCAGCGCCTCATCGCAGCCGCATTCCACCGCCTCGCGCACGGCGAGGATGGAGTTGATGTAGTTGCCGTTCGCCTTGGCCTTGCACATCTGGCTGTTGACGTGGTTGCGGGTATAGGACGAGGTGCGCACCTTGATGCCGCGCGCCATGTTTTCTTCGCCAAGATAGCTGCCCCATTCCCAGGCGGCGATCATGACGTGGGTCCGGATGCCCTTGGCGTGCAAGCCCATGGCCTCGGATCCATAGAAGCACATGGGGCGGATATAGGCGCTGGAGAGATGGTTGCGGCTCACCGCTGCGCAATGAGCCCGGTCGAGCGTGTCCTTATCGAAGGGGATGTCCATGCCCATGATGTGCGCCGAACGGAACAGCCGGTCGGTATGGTCGCGCAGGCGGAAGATGGCTGCGCCCCACTCGGTCTGGTAGGCGCGGAGTCCTTCGAATACGCCGCAGCCGTAATGCAGGGTGTGGGTCAGGACGTGGACCTTGGCTTCGCGCCAGGGCAGCCATTCGCCGTCTAGCCAGATGACGCCGTCTCTGTCATCCATCGACATGGTTAATTCTCCGAATCAATGTGGAAGGGGGTTGCAGGCGTATGCCTTGCCTCGCTGGTGTAGGAAACTGTGTGGCCGGTCCGATAACCCTGGCTGCGCGGTGTGCCCTTCAAGCGCCCATGATGGCGTGCCAGATTTGCTGGACGCGGGCACGAACCTCCCGATACTCGCTGTCGGCAATTCTCGCCGGTACCTCCAGCAAGGCGGCCCGGTGAGTACGTTCACGGAAGTTGCAGTAGGCCTGCCGCAGAAATCCGGCATCGTCGGGGCTGACAAATCCGACGCTCGCGAGACTCTCCAGCAAGCGCACCACGTCGGTCCATTCAATCAGCTTTTCGTGCGCATGGGCCCGCGAAAGAACGCCAAATTGTACTAGAAACTCAATATCCACGATACCACCGAAGTCCTGCTTGACGTCGAACTGGCCGGGTTCGCGCGTGCCCAGCGACTCCCGCATTTTTTCGCGCATCTCCCGTACCTCACGGCGAAGCGCCTCTGTATCGCGCTCGCGACACAGGGATTTTTTCCGGATCGCGGAAAACTTTCCGCCGATCGCCGGATCGCCGGCCACGAAGCGGGCCTTGAGCAGCGCCTGCTGTTCCCAAGTCCAGGCTTCCTGCATCTGATAGGTTTCGAACGCCTCGATACTACTGACCAGCAGGCCGGAACTGCCGGAGGGCCGCAACCTGAGGTCGGTTTCATAGAGAATTCCGGCCGGGGTGTTGGTGGCCAGCAAATGGATGATGCGCTTCCCAAGGCGGGCGAAGAACTCGGCCACCGTGACGGATTTGTCGCCATCCGTCGCTGCCATGGCGTCGCCATCATAGAGAAACACCAGGTCCAGATCCGAGCCATAGCCGAGTTCCAGCCCACCCAGCTTGCCATAGGCAATGACCCCGAACCCGTCGGGCTCATTGCCGCGAGCGCCCGGGGGCACGCCATGCCGCCGGGCGGTCATCCGCCAGGCGTGCCGCATGGCGCTGTCGACCACGGTTTCGGCGATATAGGTCAGGTAGTCGCTGACCACCATGATCGGGATGGCGTCCGACAAATCCGCCGCCGCCACCCGCAGTACATTGGCCTGCTTGAACTGGCGCAAAGCAATCATTAACTGCTCGGTGTCCTCGACATCGCTGGAATCGAGCTTGTGGGCCAGCTCCCGTTGCAATTCGTCGCGGGTCAGCGGGTGGTAGAGCGAGCGCGGGTCCAACAGCTCATCCAGCAACAGCGGATGACGGGCGATGGTATGGCTGATCCATGGGCTGGAGGCCGCCAGCTTGACCAGTTGCTCGCGGGCGGGCGGATTTTCCACCAGCAGGGTCAGGTAGACATTGCGGCTGGCGATGGCCTCGATCAGGCCGAGTATCCGCTCTAGCGTCAGCACCGGCGCCTCCACCCGGGCAGCCGCGCGAATCAGCTCCGGCAGCAGCCGCTGCAGCTCCGCCTGGCCCCGCGTCGTGAGTTTGCGGATGGCATGCGAGCCCTGGAAGGTTTTTAGCAAAGGCAGCGCGGCGGGGGTATCGGTAAAGCCCAGCGCGATCAGCGCCATGGCTGCCTGCTCCGGATCGCCGGTCAGGTTGAGTGGGGTTTCCTCCCCGGTATGCCCGCCGGTGATGACCTCGTCGAAAATGGCCTGCACATTCCGGCGCACGGCATCGAGTTCCTGCTTGAAACGCTCCCAGT
>JAJRDJ010000105.1 GCA_028678445.1 Methylococcaceae bacterium | reverse complement strand
CCGCCCGAATACGGCATGGACGCTGGTGGAGGTGAAGAAATCACCCTCCTTGCCGATCCGGGCGCGCGGAGTCATGTAGTAGCCGAACTGGGGATGATAGAGACATGCCGCCATGAAGTCGGCGAACGGCAGACCGTCGGCCGCGGCGATGCGGGCCCGCAGTTCCGCGGCAAGGGGGTTGTCGATGGGGAGATCTGCCATGGCGCGGCAGTTTAGCGCAGACGGCAACAACTCACAAGCGCAACCTGCGTCAGGCGGCTGTCGTGGGAAAGTGCCGGCGCAACTCGGCCGGATCGTTGCTGAATACCCCGGCAACGCCGGCCCGCGCCAGGGTGCGGGCCTGACCGGCGTCATCGACCGTCCAGACGAATACCGGCAGCTGCATCCGGCGACAGGCAGCCAATAGTGGGCGGCTGACCAGATCGACTTGCGGGTGGAAGGCACAGGCGTGCAGGGCAACGGCGCTGGCCAGGGCACGCCGCCAGCTGCCGGATTCCTGCAACACCGCCAGCGGCAGATCGGGGGCGTTACGGCGCAGGTCGGCGAGCAAGGCGTGATCGAAGGAGGACACCACCACCTCCGCCGCCGGAAAGCTCGGCAAGAGATCGAGAACCGCCAGCCCCGCCCGGGTCGCCTTGACCTCGAGATTGATCCGCAGCCGGCCGGCCAGGAGCCGCAGGGCCTCTTCCAGGGTGGGCAGCGGCTCGCCGGCAAAGTGCGGACCGAACCAGGAACCGGCATCCAGGGTCTGCAGCTGTGCGGCACGATGCGCCGCCACCGCTCCGCTGCCGTCGGTGGTCCGTTCCAGCGTGTCATCGTGGATCACGACCGGGACGCCGTCGCTGGCAAGGTGCACATCCATTTCGATGCCATCGGCACCGGCGTCAAGTGCCCGGCGGAATGCGGCGAGAGTGTTTTCGGGCGCTTCGGCTGAGGCCCCCCGGTGGGCATAGACAAACAGGTTGTTCATTTCGATGTTATCCTTGGCGAAACGCCCCCCGCGGAGCGGCGATCACATTCTCGCAATGCGGCCGCCTCCTGCGCATCCCCGCCATGGGACGGCTGCTGGCCATCGCCGCCACCTTGTTTTTCGGAGCAGGACGCAGCCGCCACGGCCACGGCTCGCTGTCCCGACCACCGTTCCCGGGCCAGAGGTCAGCGCTCGACCGGGTACCCCTTCGCCGCCCACGCATAGATGCCGCCATCCAGATTGTAGACCTCCGTGTAGCCGCGCCGCGCTAGAAAGCTGAACACCTGCGCGCTGCGGGATCCGACCGCACAATAAACCAGAATCGGCCGATCCTGTGGAAGTTCACCGACCCGCTGCATGAACTGATCGATGGGAATCAGATGAGCCCCGGCGATACGCGCCTGCTGGAACTCCTGAGGGGTGCGCACGTCGAGCAGATAGAGGTTTGGCCGTGCCTTGACCAGGGAGAGGGCATCCGCGGGGGCGATATTGCGCGCGACAGCCGCAGCTGCCAGCGTGACTCCGGCAAGGAGCAGGCAGATATTCAGGACCATGATCAGTTTGCGCATGACGGACTCCTGGACTCTTGGTTTGCTTCATATTATATGCGATTTTTCATATACATACCACCCGAAAAAATTTGTCTTCACCGGTGAAAAATGTCACTATGTCGCCCGCTTGGGACACTGTTCATAGCAAGGGGGGCACGCATGGATCGCAATCTGGCTCTGGAACTGGTCCGCGTCACCGAAGCGGCCGCACTTGCCTGCGGGCGCTGGGTTGGCAAAGGCGACAAGACCGCCGCCGACCGGGCCGCCACCGAGGCCATGCGCCGCAGCCTGGAGTCACTCGAGATCAACGGCACCGTGGTCATCGGCGAAGGCGAAATGGATGAAGCGCCGATGCTCTATATCAACGAGAAAGTCGGTTCCGGCCATGGCCCGGAAGTCGACATCGCCGTCGACCCGCTGGAGGGCACCAGTATCTGCGCCAAGGGCCTGAGCGGCTCGATTGCCACCATTGCCCTGGCGCCCTGCGGCGGCTTTCTCCACGCCCCCGACATGTACATGGAAAAGATTGCCGTCGGTCCGAGCGCCTGCGGCGCGATCGATATCAATCTGCCGCCGGCCGAAAATCTCAAACGGGTGGCCGAAGCCAAGGGCTGTCATATCGAGGATTTGACCGTGGTCATTCTCGACCGCCCGCGACACGACAAGATGGTCAGTGAAATCCGCAAGGCCGGCGCAC
Source organism: Methylococcaceae bacterium (assembly GCA_028678445.1). GTDB lineage: Bacteria > Pseudomonadota > Gammaproteobacteria > Methylococcales > Methylococcaceae > UBA6136. Next base: position 390 of record JAJRDJ010000105.1, on the reverse strand, counting down.
GCATTCATCTGATCAGTGACGGCGACGTCGCACCGGCTATTGCGGCTGCAGTCGAGGACAGTGGTATCGATCTGCTCATGGGCGTTGGCGGGGCTCCCGAAGGAGTGCTTGCCGCCGCGGCCCTGCAATGCCTCGGCGGCGACATGCAGGGGCGACTGGTGTTCATGACCAATGAAGAGCGTGAACGGGCGCGGGCCATGGGGATCAGCGATTTTGACCGGGTTTACCACAGTGCCGAAATGGCCCGCGGCGATGTGGTTTTTGCCGCAACCGGTGTCACCAGTGGCGACCTGCTCAAAGGGGTGCGCTATTTTGCCGGCGGTGCCCAAACGCATTCCATCGTCATGCGCTCGAAAACCCGCACGGTGCGCTTCATCGAGGCCCGCCATT
>JAJRDJ010000104.1 GCA_028678445.1 Methylococcaceae bacterium | reverse complement strand
ATGCCGTGAAGCAGGTCAACGCCATTACCGACTATCAGGGCCGCGGCCACACCTGCGGCATTCATACCCGCGATGACAACCACGCCTTGGCCCTGGCCTTCGGTACCCGAACCGCGCGGGTCATGGTGAACCAGAACCTCAACGAAGGCGCCGGCAGCCCCCGTAATGGCCTGCCCTACACCCTCAGCCTGAGCTGCGGCACCTGGGGCGGCAATATCACCACCGAGAACGTCAATGCTCGGCATCTCGTCAACCTTACCTGGGTCTCTCGCCCTATCGAGCCACGCTTTATCAGCGAGGAAGCCCTGTTCCGGGAACATTGGGACGCTTTCGGCAAGTAAGCGTTGCTTGACGCCTCGCGAAAAAGCTAAAACCGTAGTAAGCAGCTACCGATTCGGCAGCCACGCCACGGCTCGCAAAGGCGCGCCACTGCCGCCCGCGATCTTCATGGGTAGCGCGACCAGGGTAGCGCCGGTGGCCGGCAATGGCTCCAGGCCGGCGAGGTTCTCAAAAATCGGGATATGGCGCTTGGCGAATATCTGGTGGCTCTCGAAGTGGGTGGACTGGCCGTAATCGATGCTCGCGGTGTCCAGGCCGACGGCCTTGATTTGGCGCTGATCGGCCAGCCAGCGGGCGGCCTCGGGCGCGAGGCCCGGGAAGTGCAGGTGGGGGATGGCGGCATCGCCTCTTTCAGCCGTGCCCAGGTAGTGCCGCGCGTCCGGCCAGTAGCGGTCATAGCCGGTTCGGAGCAACACGATGGTATGGTCCGGGATGCGGCCGTGGGTCAGTTCCCACCTCGTCAGGTCCGCCACATCGATCAGATAATCCGGATTCGACAGTGCACTTTCTGACACATCCACGACCACGGCGGGGCCTATGGTATGGTCCAGGGGAATGCGCTCGACGGTCTCTCCGCCACCCGCGAAATGGATGGGCGCATCCATGTGCGTGCCGCCATGCTCGGCCGCCATGTAGCGATTGGCCGAGTAGTGATAGCCCTTGGCAGTCGTGCCATCGAATACCATCTCCAGCTTGAACCGCTCGGCATTCGGCCAGTACAAGGTCTCGCCGGAAAAGGCGTGGGTGAGATCGACCCAGCGTCCGCCATTGAAGGGCGCGGTCTGACTGGCGCAGCCCGTGATGGCGAGGGACAGAACGAATAGGGCGTTCAAGTGAGTCTGCATGCGGCCGACCTCCATTGATGAATCGATGTTTACGGTTCCACCGGAAAATGGATGATAGTCGCAGCGGGATTCCGGGACACCAGCGCGCAACGATAATCACCAATATCCCAAGTGTGCAAGGACCAGGCATCCGCCACCCCGAGTCCTTCGGGTACACTGTCAAAACCCTGAAAATCGGCTGCAACCGACACATTCTTGAGGCCCAGGGTGATGCCCCGGCCCGTGGCCTTACAGAAAGCCTCTTTAACCGTCCAATAGCGGACAAATGCCGCCAGGCGCTGTTCAGGTGCCAACTTCCGCCAGCGCTTCCGCTCAGCGGCCGAAAAACAGTAGTCCGCCAGCGGCTCAAGCTGGCGGCGCGGGCGCAATTGTTCGACATCGAGGCCTAGCGGCGAGTCACGGGCAAAGCCCAGCAGGGCAAGATGCCCCGAATGCGAGACATTGAAGACCAGTCCCCGGTCCTCCTGCGATTCGGCCAGGCGCGGCTTGCCATGCCGGTTGAGGGTAAAGCGGATGGCGTTCGGCGCCATCTCCAGATATTGCCCCAGCAGCCACCGCAAATAAGCGCGTGTCCGGACAAAGGCTTCGCGAGCTTGCGGATGGCGGTAACGCTCCGCGCGGGACGCTTCCTCTTCATCGAGCCAGTCCCGGCAGCAGCCCCTGCCCGTTAACCCGGGCAAATCTGAACCAAGGCGCAGGTACCACACATGGACCTCTGCGTCCCGCAGGGTAGGGACCGCGGTGGGCCCGGAGGCGACGGTTTCGACCCACGGTGCGTCTGACCGGCGCGGGCTGGGCTCGTCCGAGTGAGCAAAACTGTTCAGATTCATGAGTAGACGTCCGACAATAACGCCCTGAATTCACTCAGGGATGATTTAATTCCCACTTGCACTCACTTGATAAGCCGCATTCCCCACCGAGCATGACCACTCCAGCCCAAGTCAGGGCCCGCATCTGGGCCGGTGTTTGTCTTTTTTTGTTGGGCATCTGGATTCTCCATGGCTTTCTGGTTCCGCTGGCCTGGGCTGTCGTGCTCGGACTGACTGCCTGGCCATTGTACGATGGCATTAACAAGAAGATTTTTCGGCACCGTGCCAACACCGTCCTGCCCGCCCTGATACTGACGCTGATGATTACGGTCATCCTGTTTGGCCCCGTGACTTATGGGCTCGTGCGGTTGGGCCAGGAAGCCCAGTCCCTCGCCCGACTCCTCCAGCACGCGCATCAGGATGGCCTGCCGGCACCCGCGTGGCTGGAAAATCTGCCCCGCTTTGGCCGCGCGGCGAGCGTTAGCTGGAACCAGTGGCTGGGCACTTCCGACTCCGCACGGGAGTCCCTGCGACACCTGCTCGCCAGTGACATCCCCGCCTACACCCGAAAATTCGCCTCCCAAATCCTCCATCGCTATGCGGCGGCCTTCTTCACTCTGGTGGTGCTGTTTTTTGTATTCCGACATGGCGAGACTCTGGGTCGTAGGGTGCTCGCGTTGTGCGACCGTGCCTTTGGTGACCATGGCAGCCGCTATGCGCGGCATGCCGCCACGGCCGTCAGGGCGACCGTCAACGGCATCGTGCTGGTGGCGTTGGGCCAAGGCATTGCGCTGGGGTTTGGTTATGCCGCCGTGGGCTTTGAGCACGCCGCCCTGCTGGGGGTCGTGACCGGTCTGATCGCACTCATTCCCTTCGCGGCGAAGCTTATGGCCATCGGCGCTGCGCTGGTCCTGTTTGCGGAGGGCAGCATTGGCGCGGGTATCGCCTTGCTGGTGTATGGGATGGTGATCATCCTGCTGGCCGATAATTATCTGAAGCCCAAGCTGATTGGTGATGCCGTGAAGCTGCCCTTCATTTGGACTTTGCTCGGTATCCTCGGCGGGATTGAAACCTTCGGCCTGCTGGGACTCTTTCTCGGGCCAACGATCATGGCCATCCTGATTTCCGTCTGGCGGGACAGCTTTGTTGAAGCTGATAACCCCGGCGCGCTTTCATGACGGCACGCTGATGGAGGTGAGAAAATCCCTGGTCACGGTGTTTGGCCCACTGCTGTATCTTCTGATAGCGGCGGCCCTGGCGGCGCTGCTGGCTTATCCGGTCTTTGAACTCAGCGGTTCCGAGGACATCAGCCTTTACCGTACCTTGGTCAGCCGTGGTGGTCAGGCCTTGCTCATCGTGGGTGTATACCCGTTAATGAAGTGGCTGGGTCTGAACCGGGAAACGTTCGGCTGGAGCCGGAGGTTTCCCGGGCAGTGGCTGACCGGCTTTGTGCTGGGCGCCATCATGCTCGGCCTGCATGTACTGGCTCTGATAGGGCTGGGGGTTCGGGAATTTATCTGGCCGGGGCTTGCGCCGGTTGAATTTTTAACCCTACTGGGCAAGGTGCTGGCAGTGGGTTTCGGTGTCGCCTTGCTGGAGGAAAGCATTTTTCGGGGCGCGCTACTCGGGATTGCCTGGCACCTGTCGGGACCCGTCCGGGCCGTGCTCGTCAGTTCCTTCTATTTTGCCGCCCTGCATTTCATCGGCACCAAATGGAGTACTGAACTTGCCCTGATCGGCTGGGATACCGGGTTCCGTATGGCGCTAGACGGCTTCTCCCACCTGTCGCTGGCGCCGCCGGATGCTTTCCTGGGGCTTTTCGTGGCTGGTCTGATGCTGGCCAGTCTGCGCGTCCTGATCCCGGCCAGCCTCGGCTTGTGCATGGGCATGCATGCCGGCTGGGTGTTCATCATCAAGCTGGCGAAAGCCCTGACTCTACTGAATTTTCAATCCCCTTATCTTTACCTCGTCAGTGGGTACGACTACTTCGTGGGTTATCTCTCATCGGCCTGGCTCATGCTGCTGCTCCTGATGTTTCTCGCCGTATTCTCTCATGTCCACCCACCTGCTTCAGGATCGCGCCGCCGCTAATTTCATGAACAGAGACGAAAATTTCAAGCTGCCCAAACCCCTGATCGAGGACTTCAATTTCGGGCAGGAAACCGCCCGGGTGTTTGACGACATGCTCGACCGCTCCGTGCCGTTTTATGCGGAAGTCCAGCGCATGATCGGCGAGCTGGCGGCGGATTTCGCCACGCCGGGCAGCCGTATTTATGATCTGGGCTGTTCGACCGGCACCACCCTCCTGTATCTTGACCAGGCCGTGCCCGTCGACGTGACGCTGATCGGTATTGACTCATCCGAGGAAATGCTCGAGCAGGCGCGCCGGAAATTTGGCCAAACGGGCCTCGCCCATCCGCATGAGCTCGTTTGTCAGCACCTGGAACAGGATCTCCACCTGGCCAATGCCTCGGTGGTCGTCATGAATCTGACGCTACAATTCGTGCGACCGCTCTACCGCGACCGGCTCATTCAGGCCATCGCCCAAGGTACCCAAAAGCGGGGCTGTCTGCTGCTGGTTGAAAAAGTGCTGGGGCAGAACTCCACGCTCAACCGGCTTTTCATCCGGCATCATTTCGAATTCAAGAGGCGTAATGGGTACTCGGATATGGAGATCTCCCAAAAACGCGAGGCGCTTGAAAACGTGCTGATTCCCTACCATTTCGAGGAAAACCGCGAGTTGCTGTTGCGGAATGGATTCAGGGCCTGCGATGTGTTTTTCCGCTGGTACAACTTCTGCGGCATGATCGCCGTCAAGTAAGGGCCAGTTTTTTACTGCCCGCCCGCCGCCAGCCACGCGAGGGGCGCTCTTTTGCGATAATTCAATCTCACCCATCTTATATATATTTGGACAAAATCAGCATGGCTGTCGCCACGAAACACAAGCCCCGCAAACTACCGCCGATGCAGAAAGGCACGCTGGTGATGTGGAATGATCAGAAAGGCTTCGGCTTTATCCAGCCCGATGGCACCGAAGACGATTATTTCGTCCATATCAGCACTTTCAAGAAGGGCTTGGCGCGACGGCCGGAAACCGGCGACATCATCCACTTCCGGCCCGCGGAATCCGCCGGGAAAAAACGCGCTTCCTTTGCCCTGATCCCCGCGCTTGAGCAGCTACCGCAAGCGCCGAAGCGCTTCGAGCTCAACCCCCGCCCGCGGACCTGGCTGATGAATGTGCTGATTGCCATCCCCCTGGTGCTCTCGGGGTATTTGCTGATACTGGCGAAAAACCCCATCCCGTTCTTTGCCTACTGGATCCTCAGCCTCCTGACCATGGTCCTCTACGGCATCGACAAGGCGAACGCCGCGACCCATAAATGGCGGGTATCCGAGATCTATTTTCATATCCTCGAATTGCTGGGCGGCTGGCCGGGCGCGCTGATCGCCCAGAATGATTTCCGCCACAAAACTCGCCAGTCGGCTTATTTGTGGATACTGCGCGGCATTATCGCCATACACCTGATGGCCTGGCTTATCTATTTTTACTGGACGGCCCGCCAGACGGAGATGGGGCTCTTCTAACATCATTCGGAATTCTTTCAATCTGCTCCATCCCTGTTGACAAGCGAATGTCGGATTTACCCTTATTGCGCCTCAGGAAAAATGAAGACCGCCGCCTTCGTAGCGGCCATCTCTGGATCTTCAGCAACGAGGTGGATATCGCCGCGACGCCTCTCAAGGGTATTTCGCCGGGCAGTCTGGCCCTGGTCGAGAATGCCCGGGGCGAGAGGCTCGGCACCGCTTACGTCAACCCCGAGTCGCTGATCGCCGCCCGGATTCTGAATCGGGACAGCCGGGCGCCAATCGACCGCCACTTCTTTATTCAGCGGCTGGAGCGGGCGCGGGCCTTGCGAGAATGGGCGTATGGCCGTCCCTACTACCGGCTGGTGTACGGCGAAAGCGATGGCTTGCCGGGCCTGGTCATCGACCGCTTTGGCGATGTCTTCGTGCTCCAGACCAATACTGCCGGCATGGAGCGGCTGCAGGAAACGGTGCTTGAGGCCCTCGACAGCGTGTTTTCGCCGCGCGCGGTGGTGATCAAAAACACCTCCGGGCTGCGCGCATTGGAGGGGCTGGACAGCTATACCCGCCTGGCCTCCGGTGAGTTGGCGGGTCCCGTCGCCATCGAGGAGAACGGCGCGCGGTTTCTGGTGGACCCTTTGGAAGGCCAGAAAACCGGCTGGTTCTTCGATCACCGCGACAACCCCGCGACGCTGGCCCGCTGGTGTACCGGCCAGCGGGTGCTGGATCTGTTTGCCTATACCGGCGCCTGGAGCATGCCCGCCGCGCTGGCGGGAGCGGCATCGGTGGCGTGTGTCGATGCCTCGACGGCGGCGCTGGAGCTGGCGGCTGACAATGCCCGGCTGAACGGCGTGGCTGGGCGCATGAGCTTTTCCGCCGCCGATGTGTTCGATTTCCTGAAAGAGGCCCGCGCATCGCGCCAGCATTACGATGTCATCGTGCTGGACCCGCCCGCCTTTATCAAGCGCAAGAAGGACGTCGCCAAGGGGCTGGAAGCCTACCGGCGGCTCAACCAGGCCGCAATACAGGTGCTGGCGCCAGGCGGGCTGCTGGTGTCGGCGTCCTGTTCCTTTCATTTGTCACGAGAGAGCCTGCATGACGTGCTGCGGGCCTCGGCGCGGTATCTCGACCGGCATCTGGTGTTCCTCGCACGCGGCGGTCAGGCGGCGGACCATCCGGTGCATCCGGCCATCCCCGAGACCGAGTACCTCAAGGCCTTCTTCTGTCATGTGGGACCGAGCCTCTGATCCATGACGGATGAAATGGATGCGGCGTGGCGTTCGGCCTTGGCCAATATTGAATCCGGAACATCCGACCCCATTGTTTTATGCAAATTTCGTTCGACTACCCTCGGTACTTGCGTTTTTTTGTCCACTAATTGCTCTTAACACAACCCATAGGTGCAGGCATGTTGAAGCGCCCCCGTTTTTTGCTTGCGGCCCTCATGGCCGGCTTATTGATGATCAGCTCCACGGCCCAAGCCGCCTTGCCGTTGGCCGTGGACGGACAGTCCATGCCCAGTCTGTCGCCCATGCTCAAGCGGGTCACGCCGGGCGTGGTTAACATTTCCACCAAGACGCAGATTCAGCAGGCCGAGCACCCGCTGATGCGCGATCCGGTGTTCCGGCATTTCTTCGGGGTCCCCAATATGCCCAGTCATCGGGAAAGCTCCAGTTTGGGTTCCGGCGTGATCGTCGATGCGCGCCGAGGCTATGTGCTGACCAATAACCACGTAGTGGACAAGGCCGACGAAATCACGGTGACACTCACCGATGGCCGCAAGCTGAATGCCAAGCTGGTCGGGGCGGACCGCGAATCGGACGTGGCGGTGATCAAGGTCAAGGCGGATCGCCTCACCGAAGTCCCGATCGCCAATTCCGACCGCCTCCAGGTAGGCGATTTTGTCGTCGCCGTGGGCAATCCCTTCGGGCTGGGCCAGACGGTCACCTCAGGCATCGTCAGTGCGCTGGGGCGTTCCGGGCTGGGCATCGAAGGCTATGAGGACTTTATTCAGACCGATGCGTCCATCAATCCCGGGAACTCGGGTGGGGCGCTGGTCGATCTGAGCGGTCAGTTGGTCGGCATCAATACCGCCATCCTGGCGCCCAATGGCGGCAACGTCGGCATTGGTTTTGCGATCCCGGTCAACATGGCGATGAGCATCATGAATACTCTGGTCGAGCATGGCGAGGTCAAACGCGGCTTGCTGGGCGTGACGGTGCAGGACCTCACCCACGAGCTGGCGCAAGCCTTCAAGCTCCCGCAGACGCAGGGCGCCGTGATTACCGGCGTGCAGCCCGGATCGCCGGCGGAGCGCGCCGACCTGGAGCCGGGGGATATCGTGCTGTCCATCAATGGCCGCAAAGTCAGGAACAGCTCGGATGTGCGCAATATCATCGGTCTCGCGCAAATCGGCGACGACGTGGAGGTGGAGGTCATGCACAAGGGCTCAACCGTCCTGCGGGATGCCAAGATCGCCGCGCCTAGGATCACCAGTTCCGATGGCGGCGCGGTTCACCCCAAGCTGGCCGGCATGCTGTTCCGCGATGTGAATACCGGCAGCGGCGGCGCCGGAGTGTTGATCGAGAAGATGAGCACCGCGTCCTACGGCTATCAGGCGGGCTTGCAGCCGGGGGATGTGATTGTCATGGCCAACCGCCGGCCGGCCGGCAGCATCGCCGAATTACGGCGCGCCTTGAAAGGCGCCAGCCAGGTGATGCTGAACGTGGAGCGCGAGGATCAGGGGTTTATCGTGGTGTTGCGCTGAGCGGGCGGCTATCTCACGACGATGGCGTTTGTGATGAGACAAGAAGAAGCGACTGATCCATGGGGTGAAATATTCTTCGGTTTTCCGGTGCACCCGCCATCAGGCTAGGTTACTGACCGGCAAGGGGTCGGCGTCGATAGCCTCATAGGCCTCGGGGCGGAAGCGCGGGGTGCAGATGGCCAGGAAAATCAGGTCCATTTCGCCGGTATTGGCGATCCGCTGCGGGCAGCCGGGCGGGATCAGCACCACGTCGCCAGGTCTGACAACGGCTGACGGCAACGAGCCAAGCTCTACCCGGCCCTCTCCTTCGAGGATGACATAGCGCTCGGCGGTACCGGCCAGTCGATGCCAGCGGGTGGTGATGCCCGGCGTGACCCGGGCCTGGGCAATCGACACGGCGGGATCATCCGCCGTGTTGGACAGTTCGCGGATAAAGCAGCGCTCATCCGTGTAGGCTTCACGGGCGGCGCCAAATGGTCTTATGGCGGGTTGCATGGGCAATATCTCCGGGCTTTCCATCACGGCGAGGGCGTCTAGGGCCGGGCGCCGGGGCGTTCGGCGCCGTAGGTCCTCACCAGATAATCCACCATGGGGGCGATGTCTTCATCCGGGAAGAAGGCCCCGAAGGGGTGCTTCATCTTGTTGACGATGGCGTCCCAGTACTCGCGCGATGAGGAGTGCGGCTGATACTTGACATAGTGCGCGGAGTGGCACATCAGGCAGTGCTGTTCCACGAGTTTGTAGCCCGGCAGGTCGCTGGCCGCGTACTTCTCGGTTTCCTGGGGCAGGACCATGTCCAGTGCGATGGCGGGACGATCAGCGGTGAAGGTAATGCCAAAGATAAGCGCGAGAATGGCCAGGGCTTTCGGGGCTGAATGATGGATCATGGCCGGATACCTCAAACGATGTTGACGCCGGTGGCTTCGACCACGTTGCGCTGGTAGCCTGATGGATTCCAGGTTGCCCGCAATGGCTGGCTTTCCCCGGAGCCGCTTTCCGCCCGCACCCTGATTTCGAGCGGGCCCTTGCGCGTGGGCTTGAACGCGAGCGTCCATTCGCGGAACGAAAATTTACCCAAGTCTTGGCCCAGCCGGGTTCCCATCCAGCTCTGCCCGCCATCCGTCGAGACGGCCACGTGCCTGATGCCGTGCCCGCTGTCGAAGGCAATGCCGCGCAGCACTGCCTCCCGGTCAACCGGCAGCGTCGCGCCGTCGGTCAGGCTGGTGAGGAAGGAGCGGACCTTGAGCGGGCCGATCGGCTTTAGCTTTCCCGGGTTAGTGCCGGGTAGGATGCATTCGCACTCATTGTCCGGCAACCTATAGCCGGTGCTCTGCCAGTAGCCGTCAAACGGCTTCTCCAGCACGTTTATGGCCGTGACGTGCTTCACCCAGTAGGTGCCGAAATACCCGGGCACGATCAGCCGCACCGGGTAGCCGTTCAGCATCGGCAGGTCCGCGCCATTCATGCCCCAGGCCAGCATGACTTCGCCGTCCAAGGCATGGTCGATGGCCAGCGCCTTGACGAAGTCAGGGCCATCGCCCAGCGGCGGTTGATCCAGCCCGTCGAAGCTGACCTGCACCGCCCCGGCCTGTACGCCGGCTTTTTCCAGCACTTTCTTCAAGGGCACACCGGTCCAGCGCGCATTGCCCATGGCGCCATGGCCGAGCTGGCCGCCGTTGACGCGCGGCGAGAAAAAGCCCCGGCTGCTACCGGAGCACTGGTTGACGGCGACCAGCTCGACCGTATCGGCCAGCTTTCTGAGCTCTTCCAGCGAAAGGATGAGGGGCGTATTGACCTTGCCGCTGACGCGAATCCGGTAGGTCGCCGGATCGATCGAGGT
>JAJRDJ010000103.1 GCA_028678445.1 Methylococcaceae bacterium | reverse complement strand
ATGCGGGCGCGGGCTGACCTCGCTGAACCAGACCTGATCGCCCCGGATGAAAAGCTCCACGCCATACAGGCCCCGGCCGCCTAGATTGTCGACCACCAACCCGGCGATCCGGCGTGCCTCCGCCAGCGCCGCAGGCCTCATGGGTTGCGGTTGCCAGCTCTCCACATAATCCCCCTGCACCTGAAAATGACCGACCGGAGCGCAGAAGTGGGTTTCCACCTGCCCTGCCACATTCAGGGCGCGAACCGTCAGGAGCGTGATCTCGTAATCGAACTCCACCTTGCCCTCGACGATGATCCGGGCATTCTTGACACGCCCGCCCTCTTGGGAACAATTCCAGGCGGCTTCCAGTTCATCGGCGCCATGCACCAGCGACTGCCCCTTGCCCGAGGAGGACATGATCGGCTTGACAAAACACGGGTATCCGAGCACTTGGGCGGCCTCGCGCAAGCCCTCCAGCGTATCCGTGAAGACATAGGGCGAAGTCGGCAAGCCCAGTTCCTCGGCCACCAGCCGGCGGATGCCCTCCCGGTCCATCGTCAGCCGCACCGCGCGCGCAGTCGGGATGACCGTGGCCAGCCCCGCCCGCTCGATTTCCTCAAGCACCTGAGTGGCGATCGCCTCGATCTCCGGCACGATGAAATGCGGTTTTTCCCGCTCCACCAACTGTTTCAGGGCAAAGGCATCGGTCATATCGATGGCATGAGAGCGATGCGCGACCTGCTGTGCCGGTGCCCCGGCATAACGATCGACAGCGATCACCTCCACGCCATAACGTTGCAAGCTGATGGTGACTTCCTTGCCGAGTTCACCGGCACCCAGGAGCATGACCCGGGTTGCCCCGGGCGTCAGGGCCGTGCCAATTTTCATGAATCGAGTTCCGGAGCTTGAAGAATGAACGCGTAGTTTAAACACATAACGGAGCGGGCAGGGACGGCCATTACTGATCCAGCACCACCGCACCGCAGTTGGACTCATGGCTGGACGCTGGAGGTCGCAGGGTGCCCTGCGTCCAGGCAGGTGCGGAAATCATCGCGCGGCGGTAGGTTTGAATTCGAGGAAGCATCGTACAAAATGGCTCGAGGGGGATATGCTCCCACCATTGATGGTCTATCGCCTGATACCTGAAATGACCCACTACATCCTCGCCATCGACCAGGGCACGAGCAGTACCCGCTGTATTCTCTTTGATCGTGAGTCTCGCCTCATCGCCAGAGCGCAGGCGGAGCATCGCCAAATCTACCCGCAACCGGGTTGGGTGGAGCACGATGCCCTGGAAATCTGGGAGACGACCCAGGCCATCATCCGCCAGACGCTCGATACAGCCGGCTGTCAGGCGCGGGATATCGCCGCCATCGGCGTTACCAACCAGCGCGAGACGGTGGTGGTATGGGACAAATTAACCGGGCAGCCCATTCATCACGCCATCGTCTGGCAGGACACTCGCACCGATGTGCTGTGCCACCTGCTGGAGGCCGAAGTGGGCCAGGACCGGCTGCGCTCCAAAACCGGCCTGCCGATCGCCACCTACTTTTCCGGACCCAAGCTCCAATGGCTGCTGGACCACGTCCCCGGCGCCCGTCAGCGGGCACGCTTGGGGGAACTCCTGTTCGGTACGATCGATACCTGGCTTATCTGGAATCTGACGGGCGGGGTGCATGTGACCGACCCTACCAATGCCTCGCGCACGCTCCTGATGAATCTCGCAACGCTAGATTGGGACCTGGAACTGCTAGAGCTGATGGACATTCCCCGGTCCATGCTGCCGGAGATCCGCTCCTCCTCCGAGGTCTACGGTCATGCATTGGGCACACTGCAGGGCGTACCCGTGGCGGGCGATCTTGGCGACCAACAGGCGGCACTATTTGGCCAAACCTGTTTTGGCGTGGGTGACGTCAAGAACACCTATGGCACCGGCTGCTTCATGCTGCTGAATACGGGCCAGGAAATCATGCGCTCCACCCACGGGCTACTCACCACCGTCGCCTACCGGCTCGGCAACCAAGCACCGGTGTATGCGCTGGAAGGCTCGGTGGCCGTCTCCGGCGCTCTGGTGCAATGGCTGCGTGACAACCTGGGCATGATCCGGAGCGCGCCTGAGGTTGAATCGCTCGCCAACACCGTCACGAACAATGGTGGCATTTACATCGTACCGGCGTTTTCAGGTCTCTTCGCGCCGTACTGGCTATCGGATGCCCGGGGCGTCATCGTCGGCCTGACCCGTTACGTCAACAAGGGTCATTTCGCCCGCGCCGTCCTTGAGGCCACGGCCTTCCAGACCCGGGAAATTCTCGACGCCATGCGCCAGGATACCGGCCATGTCGTCGCCAGCCTGAAAGTCGACGGCGGCATGGTCGGCAATGACACGCTGCTACAGTTTCAGGCTGATTTGCTGGACGCCCCCGTCATCCGTCCGCGCATTACGGAAACCACGGCGCTCGGCGCCGCCTTTGCCGCCGGCCTGGCCGTGGGCTTCTGGCAAGACCAGGAAGCCTTGCGCCGCCTCTGGCAGGAAGATCGCGTCTGGCAGCCCCGCATGCCTGAGGCACAACGGGCGCGGCTCTATGCGGACTGGAAAAAGGCGGTGACCCGCACCTTCAACTGGATCGACTGAGGAAGCCGCATCGCGCCCCTCAGGGCAGTGACACCTCCAACTGATGTCCCGCGCCCTTGGGTGCCACGAACCGCTGCCCGGCCCCGCCCAGGTGCCGCAACAGCTCCTCCCGTCCGACTCCGAGAATGCAGGCAATCGACTGAAGGGTCCAGGCGGGCGCGCCATCCATCATGCTGAACTGGTCTGCGGGAGGCAGAAACCCCTGATTGATGAGCTGAAAGATCTCCTGGATTTCCGGCGGCGTCGGCTTGAGCTCAAAGTCGCTGATGCGCGGGGCCCGCTCCTTTTTCTGACAGCCACAACTGGTGGAGGAACCATTCCTGAGGGTGATGGCGGATACCAATTTTTCCGTGCCGCAGTCACACCGGCAGAGATACCGGGTATCACCGCCCAGCCGTTTGGCTTCGCTGAGAATCACCCAGGCTCCGTAACGGTGGCCGGCCTGTATTTTATTAAGCGATTTTTTTTCCACAATAGCTCCCTTTCTGAATCAATGGAATGACGAGCCCGTCGGGCTAGCGCACCGTACCCCTTGCCACCGGAACGGGTCAGTACCTGCCCAGCAGGTTCTTGCACGAATATTCAGCAAGATATGGGCCAACATCAACGGGGTGATCCATTCACGAGGGTTACGGAATTGCCTGAACACCATTACCAATATTCTCCGCATCCACACTCACACGATCCTCATTCCTCCCTCGATTAGCCGCATCAGGCGTCAAATGCGCTCCAGGTCTGTCAAGCATTGGCGCCCCGATATCCACAAATTCTGTGGATAACTCTGTGCGCAACGCTGTGAATCACCTGTCATGGCGGAACCTACATTGGATTGACCAGTTTCTTGCCAGACACTTATCGTATTGATATTTTGATATATTTCCATTTACCTCATGAATCATCACGCATAATCATAAGGTTAGGGCGGTTGTGCATAAAATTGCGTGAAATGCCGCAGTGACTGCGCGAAATGCAGCATTCCTGGGCTTACGGCATTTGCGCATTAACCGGCCATGGTCAATGGTCATCACCACGGCCGACACTACTCAGGCCCCTGCAGAGTAAGACTTTGCCATCCATGGTCTCCGAGTCTCGGGATGGATTGGCACGGTGAGTGCTGTAAAAGAACCATGATCCTTGATCATAGTATCTGACTCTCTCTCCAACTGGCCTGAGTCCCGAGATCCTCAGCCCCATATTCATATGGCCATGGGCCGGCGGTGCGGGATTCAGCGCCAGCTTTTTTCATCCCCATCAAACATATCAATCGCGCCATAGACCAGACGATGCAAGCCAATCAAAAAGTCATACCCATCCACTCCGATGGATACGAAGAACTCATGTCGTTCTGCCGGAATCTAACGGCGCCTTACACAGAACATGACGTCCGCGCCTTCAATGCGATTTACCGCTGTATCTATCAGGAGCTTTCCAGGGAAGAACGGCGCCGTGCCGAGCGACTGGTCGACTTGATGATCGATGGACTGGAGAGCCTCGAACTGGCATCCCTGATTTACGGCGTGGTCTAGCCAGGCGCGCACAAGCGCCGGGACATGACCTCCATTGGCAGCACGCACGGCGAAATCATCTCTTCCTGCCAGGGTGACTCAAAGGTGGCCTATGGAGAGAAGTGCGGGCGGGGGACGGTGTGTCGCATGAGCCTTTCCCAAGCGGCTCGTCCTGCTGCTATTCCACCTGCGCCGCGATCCGGCTGAGCCGAGAATGACCGGGACATTGGAAAGCGAATTGACACCAGCCATGCTGTTGAAGGGCCGGAAGGCCCCTCAATGCGGATGGGTTTCCTGAGAAAGCGACAAGATCAAACGAAACCCTGCTCGAACACTCTCCGGCAGGGGAGCCCAACTGGGCAGATTGATCACGTCACGAGGCCTGATCAGGCCCAGCATCTCGTGGATCTGTGCCAAACGGTAAAACCCGGACTGATCTCAACGCTCTTGGTTGGCGCGCTGAACAATATCTCAGCCTCAGACTTCGATGCTAGCCGATGAGCGGCTGGCCTTCTTGCGCTCGTGCTCCAGAAGCAACTTCTTGCGGATGCGTATATTCTTCGGGGTGACTTCCACCAGCTCATCGTCGTCGATGAACTCCAGCGCCTGTTCCAGGCTGAACTTGATCGGCGGAGTCAGGAGGATGTTTTCGTCGGAGCCAGCGGCGCGAATATTGGTCAACTGTTTGGCTTTGGTCGGGTTCACGACCAGGTCGTTATCGCGGGAATGGATGCCGATGATCATGCCCTCATAAACTTCCGTGCCGTGCTCGATGAACAGGCGGCCGCGCTCCTGCAGGTTGAAAAGCGCATAACCCAATGCCTTGCCCGCCACCATCGAAATCATCACACCATTGACTCGCTGCCCGATATCGCCTTTCTTGACCGGCCCGTAATGATCGAAGACGTGATAGAGCAGGCCGGTACCGGAGGTGGCGGTCATGAACTCGGTTTGAAAGCCGATGAGTCCCCGTGAAGGAATCATATACTCGAGCCGCACCCGGCCCTGGCCGTCCGGCACCATGTTCAACAAATCACCCTTGCGCTCGCCCATTTTCTCCATGACCGAACCCTGATTGGCCTCTTCGACCTCAATGGTTACGAACTCATAGGGTTCGGCAGGTTCGCCGTCAACTTCCTTGATAATGACCTCGGGTCGCGATACACCCAGCTCATAGCCCTCGCGGCGCATGTTCTCGATGAGAATGGACAGGTGCAGTTCCCCGCGTCCGGAGACCTTGAACTTGTCGGGGTCGGCGGTATCCTCGACGCCCAGGGCGACGTTATGTAGCAGTTCACGCTGCAGCCGTTCGCGAATCTGCCGCGAGGTAACGTACTTGCCGTCCTTGCCGGCGAAGGGCGAGTTATTGACCTGGAAGGTCATGCTCACCGTCGGCTCGTCCACGGTCAGGGGCGGCAGAGCCTCGACCGCGTCGGGCGAGCAGAGGGTGTCGGAAATTTCCAGCGCGTCGATGCCGGTGAAGGCGATGATGTCACCCGCGCCGGCATCCGGCACTTCGACCCGGTCCAGCCCCTTGAAGCCAAACACCTGCAGCAAGCGGGCATTGCGCTGGGAGCCGTCGCGATTCACCACCACGACCGGGGTATTGGTCTTGATCTGGCCACGCTGAATCCGGCCAATACCAATGACGCCGACGTAGGAGTTGTAATCCAGCTGGCTGATCTGCATCTGGAACCCGCCTTCCTCGTCGACCACGGGCGGATGCACCTTGTCGACGATGGTCTGAAACAGGAAGCCCATGTTGCCTTCCCGGATGTCGGGGTTGTCCCCGGCATAGCCATTGAGCGCCGAGGCATAGACCACCGGGAAATCCAGTTGCTCTTCGGTCGCGCCCAGCTTGTCGAACAGATCAAAGGTCTGGTCCAGCACCCAGTGCGCACGCGCGCCGGGCCGGTCAATCTTGTTGATGACGACAATGGGGTGCAGGCCCATGGCGAAGGCCTTCTGGGTCACGAAGCGGGTCTGCGGCATGGGGCCATCGACGGCGTCCACCAGCAACAGCACACAGTCCACCATGGACAGCACGCGCTCGACCTCCCCGCCGAAGTCGGCGTGGCCAGGGGTATCAACGATGTTGATGTGATAGCCGTTCCAGTCCAGCGCGGTGTTTTTTGCCAGAATCGTGATGCCGCGCTCCTTTTCGAGCGCGTTGGAGTCCATGACCCGCTCCTCAAGTTTTTCGTGCGCGGCAAAAGTGCCGGATTGCTGCAGCAGTTTGTCGACCAGCGTGGTCTTGCCGTGGTCAACGTGGGCGATGATGGCGATGTTGCGTAACTTTTCGATCATGAGGAAGGGGTGTAGCCAGTTAGGAGAGAGGAACTTAGCCGAGCATTATAGCGGTCGGCGACTCATAGTCACGTTACTAAGCCTTGACACCACGCTTATTCGCGTGACTACGCCAGCGGATGCAGGCAACCTTGTAGGAATAGATCGACCGCTTGCCGGGCCCATACCGCCACCTCATCGGCCGAAGGCGACGCGTCGAGACCGAACTGAAGCCGCTGAAACCGTTCACCACGCAATGCGCTGACAAACTGCCCGGCAAGAAATAGGGGATCACCCGCACCTAGCCTTCCAGCAAGTTGCTGCCCCTCGAAAAACCCGGCCAGGTGATTCAGGGTCCGCTCCGGTCCCTGGCTATAGAATTCACATGCCAGTTCCGGGAAGCGGTGCGCCTCCGCCAGGAACTGGCCCCGCAACCGAATCAGTTCGGGACGGGTGAGCTGGAAAAGATACTCCCGCGCGAATTCGACCAGAATCTCATTAAACGGTGTATCGCCTACTCTATCGACTGGCAAGGCGGCCACAAAAAAATCGGAGTAGCGCCGCACCGCCGCGCTGAACAAGCCAGCCTTGCCGCCAAACTGGCTATAGATGGTCCTCAGCGATACTCTCGCCTCGCGGGCGATGGTTTCGAGACTGAGATTGCCAAAGCCGTGCTCACCGAACAGCCGTACGGCCTGTTCAAGCAACTGCTCACGGCGTTTTTCCTCTTCGTCTTTGCGGGGTCGGCCCCGGACGGCGCATAACACATTTTTTCTCGATGAAAGCGTGGTGTGGGTGATTGCCAGTATATAATGAAAAGATGTCTTATCATTTTATAAATCCGCCCTCCGCTCTACTGAATGGCCGTCACCTCATCCAGGCGCTGGGTTTCTGTCTGCTGACCGCTCTGACCGCTTGTGGCGAAAACACCCCGCCCACTCCTTCGCCGGGCACCCCCAAACCCATGCTCCCGCTCCCGGTCAAAACGGTGCAACCCCTGCGGCGCGAGGTGCTGGACTGGGACGAATACACGGGCCGTATCGAAGCGGTTGAATCGGTCGACATTCGCGCCCGGGTCAGCGGCTATCTGGAAGAGGTGCGCTTCAAGGATGGCGACAAAGTCAAAAAGGGCGATCTCCTGTTTATGATCGACCGCCGCACCTATGCCGCCGAACTGAAACGCGCGGAGGCCGAGCTGGAGCGCACCCGGACCAAGCTGGAACTGGCCGGGAACGATCTCAAACGCGCCGAGCGGTTGCGGCAATCCAAAGCCATTTCCGACGAGGAATATGACTCGCGCAGCAAGGGCCTGGCCGAATCCACTGCCACCATGCATTCAGCGGAAGCCGCGGTGGAGATGGCGCGGCTGAACCTTGATTTCACTCAGGTCCGCTCGCCCATCGATGGCCGTATCGGCCGCGAACTCATCACTAGCGGCAATCTTGTGGTTGGCGATCAGACGCTGCTGACCACCGTGGTGTCCATCGACCCCATCTATGTGTATCTGGACGCGGACGAGCGCTCCATTCTCAAATACCGGCGGCTTTCCGCCAAAGATCAGCGCAGCCGGGGCAGCGGCGGCCGCATCGTGGCACAACTGGGGCTGATCGACGAATCCAGTTATCCCCATCAGGGCTTCATCGACTATGTTGATCCCCGCATGGATGCCACCACCGGCACACTGCGGGTTCGGGGCGTCTTCCCCAACCCCGGCGAACTGCTCAGCCCGGGCCTTTTTGCCCGGGTGCGCATACATGGCGGCAGTCCCTACCCGGCCCTGCTGATTCCGGGCCGGGCCATTACTACGGATCAGGACCATAAATACGTCTGGGTCGCGCAGCCCGACGGCGGCGTGGAGTATCGAAAGATCACTCCAGGAGGGCAATTTGGCTCATTTCGCGTGGTCAAGGAGGGGCTGCAGCCGGACGATGCCATAGTCGTCGATGGCATCGCCAAGCTACGCCCTGGGGTCAAGATCAAAGCGGAATCGACGACGGTGCCCTACGATGGCTAATGCCGCCAAGGCCCCAAAAGCTGGCCGGGGACGTTTGGGATTGTGTAAGGCAATCGGGGAACAACTGTCCCGCCCGCTGACGGGCCAGCGGCCAACTCCCAATGCTGTTGCATCAAGCCGTTCTTGGTGAGCTGTGCGCCTTCCGAACAGTCGAACCATGAACAATATAATTATCAACCAGTTGGGTTCATCAATTCACCCTTCGACACGCTCAGTGCGAACGGAAGAACCCTTCATTCAACAGCATTGGAGGCGTGCACTCCCAGGTACTGTCAGCCATCAATTTGGCCCACCTCCAGCTAACGGATGAAGCGCTTTACCCATTTCTTCATTGATCGACCGATCTTCGCCTCGGTGCTGTCGATTCTGATTGTATTGATCGGCGCCATCTCCCTACTCAGCCTGCCCATCGCGCAATACCCGGAAATCGCGCCGCCCAGCGTACAGGTGCGAGCCACCTTCCCCGGCGCCAGCGCCAAAGTGCTATCGGAAACTGTCGCGACGCCGCTGGAGCAGGAAATCAACGGCGTCGAAGACATGTTGTACATGTCCAGCCAGTCGTCGAACGATGGCGTGATGCAGCTCTCGATCACCTTCAAGCAGGGCACCAACCTCGACAAGTCCCAGGTGCTGGTGCAGAACCGTGTGGCGCTGGCCGAGCCCCGACTGCCGGAGGAAGTGCGACGCCAGGGTATCGTCGTCCGCAAGCGCAGCCCCGACCTCAGCATGGTCATCAATCTGACCTCGCCGGATCGGCGCTTCGACAACGTCTACATGACCAACTACGCGCTGCTGCAAATCCGCGACACGCTGGCGCGGGTACCGGGCGTAGGGGATATCACCCTGTTTGGCGGGCGCGAATACAGCATGCGCATCTGGCTCGACCCCGGCAAGGTGGCGGCGCGCAACCTGACGGCCGGCGATGTCGTCCAAGCCATCCGCGAACAAAACGTCCAGGTCGCCGCCGGTGTGATCGGTGCGCCGCCGTCCCACGGCAAGACGGATTTTCAGTACACCGTCATGACCCAGGGCCGGCTCACCGATCCCGAGCAGTTTGCCAACATCATCATCAAGACCGGCGGCAGCGGGCAGATCACGCGCCTGCGGGACGTCGCACGGATCGAGCTGGGCTCGAAGGATTACAACTCGCGCCTGCTTCTGGATGGTGAGGACAGCGTCGGCCTGGCCCTGTTCCAGATGCCCGGCTCCAATGCCATCGACACCAAAACAGCGGTCATCGCCGCGATGGAAAAACTCAAGCAGCGGTTCCCCGAGGGGCTGGATTACCTCCTGTCCTACGACACGGTGATCTTCGTCAGTCAGTCGATCGAGAAAGTTATCACCACGCTGTTCGAGGCGATCTTGCTGGTCGTCATCGTGGTACTGGTGTTCCTGCAAACCTGGCGGGCGACGATCATCCCGATGCTGGCGGTGCCAGTGTCTTTGATCGGCACCTTCGCCGCCATGGACGTTCTGGGCTTGTCGTTGAATACCCTGTCGCTGTTCGGGCTGGTACTGGCCATCGGCAT
>JAJRDJ010000015.1 GCA_028678445.1 Methylococcaceae bacterium | reverse complement strand
GCTGGCGGAGTCGGTAGAGGCCGAGTCCCTGGTGGTGGAGCTGGGCTATGCCAGTCTCTGTCGCTGGCCGGAACTGCTGGATAGCCTGCCGGAACCGGTGTTCTTCCAGCAGGAGGGAACTCTCATCCTCTGGCATACGCAGGATCGCGATCAGGCGGCCCAGTTTGGCCACCGTGTGCATCGGCTGGATGACAGGTTGCCTGCCGGTGACCTGGCACGCGATTTATCGGGGCCGGAAATCGAGGCACTGGAGCCGAGTCTGGGGCAACGGTTTGCACATGGTCTTTATCTGCCGAATGAAGGTCAGCTCGATAACCGTGCCCTGCTCTCGGCGCTGGGCGCCGCCCTGGACAATGCCGGCGTGTGGGTGCATTGGCATACCGAGGCGCCGGCCAGCATAGAGGCCGACTGGATCATCGATTGCCGGGGCCTCGGCGCGAAGCCAGACTGGCAGGCCGTGCGCGGGGTGCGCGGCGAGGTGGTGCGGGTGCATTCGCCGGAGGTGCGGCTCTCGCGTCCGGTTCGCTTGCTCCATCCCCGCTATCCGCTTTACATCGCCCCCAAGCCCGATGGTGTGTACGTGATCGGCGCCACCCAGATCGAGACGGAAGATACCTCGCCCGCCAGCGTTCGCTCGGCCCTGGAGCTGTTGTCCGCGCTCTATTCGGTACACCCGGCCTTTGGCGAAGCGCGGATACTGGAAATGGTCACCCAATGCCGCCCCGCCCTGCCGGATAATCTGCCGCAAATCCGCTGGGATGGCGCTCGGCTGATCCGGATCAACGGGCTCTACCGGCATGGGTATCTCATCGCTCCGGCCGTACTCGATGCGGCGCTCGGACTCTTCCGGCAACTGGCGGAGCATCAATCCTCGGGACTCAAGGCGTGGCGGGACGAGCAGCGCTGGGCCCCGATTTATCACTTCAAGGAGGCGGCCTGAAGGCCATGCAGATCACGATCAATCAGAAACCCTTCGAATTGCCAGAGAGCGCCACCCTGCAACAGGCGCTGGAGGCTTTTTCAGCGCGGCCCCCCTTTGCCGTGGCCGTCAACCAGAGTTTTATCCACCGCCAGCATTACGCCGACACTACCCTCCAAGCGGATGACCAGGTGGAGATCGTCCAGCCGGTAGCGGGGGGCTGAGGGATGAACGCCACCAATGTGACGACCGATCTCCTGACCCTGTATGGCACCCGCTTCCCCAGCCGGCTGCTGCTAGGTACGGCGCGCTATCCGTCGCCGAAGGTGCTGGAACAGGCCGTCCGTGCCGCGGAGCCGGCGATGCTGACCGTTTCGCTGCGTCGTCAATCCTCCGGTCATAATGAAATCGGCGGGCAGCCGTTCTGGGATTTGCTGGCGCAAATGCATATACCCTTTCTGCCGAATACGGCCGGCTGTCATACCGCCGAGGAAGTTTTCACCACCGCGATGATGGCGCGTGAGGTATTCGATACCGAATGGATCAAGCTGGAGCTGATCGGCGATGATTACACGCTGCAGCCCGATACGCTCGGCATCGTCGGCGCGGCGGAACGACTGTTGCGCGAGGGTTTCAAAGTGCTGCCCTATTGCACGGAAGACCTGGTCCTGTGCAGGCGGCTGGTGGATGTTGGCTGCGAGGCGATCATGCCCTGGGCCGCGCCGATCGGCACAGGCAAGGGCGCGATGAATCCTTACGCCCTGAAATTGCTGCGTGAACGCATAGCCGTGCCGATGCTGATCGACGCGGGCATCGGTCTGCCGTCACATGCCTGTCAGGTGATGGAATGGGGTTTTGACGGCATATTGCTGAATACCGCCGTGGCCCAGGCGGCCGATCCGGTGGTGCTGGCGAAAGCGTTTGCCCGGGCTATCGAGGCCGGGCGGCTGGCTTACCTCGGTGGGACGATGGCCGAGCGGGAGTCGGCGGAAGCCAGCACGCCGGTGGTGGGCACGCCGTTCTGGCACAACGCGGGCGGCTGAGCTTGCCGGCTACTATCCACAGGGGGACATGATGCAGCCAGATTCTTATCAGGTCGAAACCGGACAGGCCCTGTGGCGTTTCCTGGACAGCCCCCTGCATGAGCTGATCGGACCCGCGCCGGGCGAGGACACCGAAACCTGGTTGCTGGCGCTCTTTCGACGCGCCGTGAGAGACGTCCCGGCATATCGGGATTTTCTCGACTTGCATGCCGTCGACCCCGAGACAGTGAATACGCTGGCCGATTTCCACCATTTGCCGCTCATGACCAAGCCTGGTTACATGCAGGCCTATCCGCTGGTGCGGCGGTGCCAGGGGGGTTCATTGATTTCCTGCGACCGGGTGGCGGTATCGTCGGGGTCCACCGGGGAACCTACGTTCTGGCCGCGCTCGATGCGGCATGAGCTGGATATCGCGGTGCGTTTCGAGCAAGTGTTTCGTGACAGTTTCCGTGCCCATGAACGCCCGACGCTGGCGGTGGTCTGCTTTGCGCTGGGCAACTGGGTCGGTGGATTGTTCACGACGTCCTGCTGCTGGCATCTAGCGCGCAAGGGTTACCCGCTACTGGTGGCGACCCCGGGCAACAACAGAGATGAAATTTTCCGTGTCATCAGGAACTTGGCGCCGGAGTTCGAACAGACCGTGCTGCTGGGTTATCCGCCGTTCATCAAGGATGTCATCGATGCCGGTATCGCCGAGGGTATCGACTGGCAGCGATTCAATGTCCGGATGGTGTTTGCCGGCGAGGTCTTCAGCGAGGAATGGCGCGCGGAGCTGGTGCGTCGGGCGGGCTCCCGGTCACCTTGCCATGACACCGCCTCTCTTTATGGCACGGCCGATGGCGGGGTGCTGGGCAACGAATCGCCCTTTACCATCGCGGCCCGGGGTTTTCTCGCCCAGCACCCCGATGCCGCGCGAGAGTTGTTTGGAGAGTCGCGACTGCCCACTCTCGTGCAGTACGATCCACGCAGCCGGTATTTCGAAGTCCATGAGGACACCCTGGTGGTGTCGGGCGACAGCGGCATTCCGCTAGTTCGCTATCACATCGCCGACAAGGGCGGCGTCATCGAGTTTGACCGCATGCGTGAGTTCCTCGGCGAGCACGGTGCCGACGGCTGGATGAATCAGGCGCTGGGCCAGGAAACCCCCGTCCGGCCACTGCCGCTGGTCTTCGTGTTCGGTCGCGCTGACTTCACCGTGTCGTTTTACGGGGCGAACATCTACCCCGAAAACGTCACCGTGGGCCTCGAACAGCCTGAGGTCATGAACTGGCTGACTGGCAAGTTCGTGCTGGAAGTGCGGGAGAACCCGGACGGGGACCGGAACTTCTGCGTGACCGTGGAACTCCGCCCTGAGATCCTCCCAGACGAGGACAAGGCCGCCCGGCTGGCCGAGAGCATCCGGACGCAGTTGTTACGCTTGAACAGCGAGTTCGGGCATTACACGCCGACCGAAAAACAGCGGCCAGTGGTAAATCTCCGCCCGTTTGGCGATACCGAGTATTTTCCGGCCGGTGTCAAACATCGCTACACGCGGCGCTGACGAGCCAGGCCGCTCTTCACTCCTCGAGAGGCAGGGCGCCTGATGCCATACATGAAGGCGGTTATCCTTGGCTTGAGTCTCGCTCTGTGCAGTATGTTGCTGGTTCAGGCTGGGGAACCCGTCGCAAAGGGCCTGAGGCAAGTCGAGAACATCGTGGTTATCTATCTGGAGAACCACAGTTTCGACAATTTGTATGGGCTGTTTCCGGGGGCGGACGGTATCGCCAAGGCTCCCCCAGCCACCACGCTGCAGGTGGATGACAAAGGGCGGCCCTATCCCTGGTTGCCGCGCGTCATGGATACCCGCGAAAAGCCCCCGAAACCGGACCCGCGATTTCCGGAAAAGCTGCCCAACCGGCCGTTCGAGATCGGCCGGTATGTGTCGCTCGATCACCAAACCGGGGATCTGATCCATCGCTTTTACCAACACCAGGAGCAGATCAATGGCGGGCGCATGAACCGGTTTGCCGGGGTGTCGGACGCGGGCGGGCTGAGCATGGGCTACTACGATGGGCACCGTCTGCCGCTATGGGATTACGCCCGTCGTTACACCCTGGCCGACCGGTTTTTCGCGGCGGCTCTCGGCGGCTCTTTCCTCAACCACCTGTGGCTGGCGTGTGCCTGCACGCCACGCGAGTCTAGCCCCAGCAAGGAAAATACAGTCGTACTCGACGCGCAAGGCAAACTGCTCAAGGACGGCGCGTTTACACCCGAGGGATTTGCCGTCAACACCCTGTACTCACCCTACAGCCCCCACAGCCCGAAAGCCGATAGAGCCAGCCATCTGCTGTCACCCCTGACCCAGCCCACGCTGGGCGATCGCCTGTCCGAGCGGCAGATTGGCTGGGCCTGGTATGCCGGCGGCTGGAATGACGCGGTGGCGGGCGAGGCAGACCGGAGCTTTCAGTTCCACCATCAACCCTATACCTATTTCAAACGCTATGCGGACGGCACACCCGAGCGCGTGGCGCACCTCAAGGACGAGGAGGATTTCCTGATCGCGATCAGGCGCGGTGCCTTGCCGGCGGTGTCCTTCTACAAGCCGCTGGGCAAATACAACGAACACCCCGGTTACACGGATGTGCTCAAGGGCGAGGAAAAGGTGGCGGACATTCTCGGCAAACTCGAGAAAAGCCCGCAATGGCCGCGCATGGTGGTCATCGTCACCTACGATGAGCATGGCGGCTACTGGGATCACGTCGCCCCGCCTAAGGGCGACCGCTGGGGACCGGGAACCCGGGTGCCGGCGCTCATCATCTCACCCTTTTCACGGGGCGGCCGGATCGATCACACGACCTACGACACTACCTCGATTCTGAAGCTGATCGAGGACCGTTTTGGCCTCGCGCCACTGGGCGAACGTGATGCCGGGGTCAACAGTCTGGCGGCGGCGCTGCGCTTTTGAACGGATTATTCAACATGCAAGAGATATGGCGGGCTGGTTTTTGCTATAGTCGCGAGCGTTAATCAACCTTCCCCCAGCCAAGCGAGGCCAATGTGGAATCAAATATAGTCAAGGGTATGATCGGGTTCGTTGTTCTGATGGTTGTCGGCTTTGTCATCGTCGGTACCACGCGTGAAACCCAGCAAGAAAAAGTACAGGGCGCCTTTCTGCAAACCTCCGGGATGCTGAATACCTTGGCCCTCGACAAATGTTCCGAGGCGGTCCGCGCGGAAGTGGCGGCCCATCCCTATACGCCATCGGAATCCAACAGCGACGGCATGAGCTATGTCACGCTGGTCTGGAACAATGTCGGCTCCGCCAAGCGGGCGGAATGCCGTTACATCCTCGATCAGGGCATCACCCTGCTGAAGATCGACGACCGCACCCTGATCGAGAAAGCCGCTCCGGTGACCGCGGCACCCGCCGCGCCGAAGTCAGGGCATCACTGATCTCTTGGTGGCTTATCTGGCGTTGCATCCATCGCCAGATGAGCCGCTTTCAAGTCCCCCCAACACACAAAAAAAGGACGGCGTTTTCTCTCCGCCTCCGATCAAGGTGTTGCCATGGCCCGGTGCCCTCGCTCTTGCAACCAGCGCCGAATCCACTTCTCCAGGCCAACAATCCAATAAATCAGCAAACCGCCGCCCGCGGCCAGCAACCATTCGTCCGGACCCAGCGCCGCGGTATGAAAAAGCCAGTTCATGGTAGGCATATAGATGATCGCGACCTGGGCCAACAGCATGGCGATGATGCCACCCCAAACCCACAGGTTGGAAAACACGCCCAGCCGGAACATGGAATGGGTGAGTGAGCGGCAGTTGAGCAGGTAGAACGATTGACCCACGGCAAAGACATTCACGGCAGCAGTACGGGCCTTGTTCACGGCTTCACCATGCCATAGCTCCCATTCGAATAACCCAAAGGCCGCAGCCGTCAGGAGGATGCCGACCAACAACGAGCGAAACAGCAGCAACCCCGTGAGGATCGGCTGATCGGGGTGACGCGGACGCCGCTGCATGATGTCGGACTCCTTGGACTCGAACGCCAGCGGCAGGCCGAGGAGGATCGCCGTCGACATGTTCAGCCACAGGATCTGTACCGGCAGGATGGGCAAGGTCACCCCGAACAGCACGGCGACGAGAATGACCAGGCCCTGGCCGATATTGGTGGGGATAGTCCAGGATATGAATTTCACCAAGTTGTCGTAGACGCCCCGGCCTTCCTCCACGGCGGCGGCTATGGTGGCGAAATTGTCATCGGTCAGAACCATGGCGGCGGCCTCCTTGGACACATCGGTCCCGGTGATGCCCATGGCCACGCCGATGTTGGCCTGGCGCAGCGCCGGGGCGTCGTTTACGCCATCGCCGGTCATGGCCACGATATGACCGCGGTCCTGCAGTGCCGTCACGAGCCGCAATTTCTGCTCCGGCGCGACTCGCGCGAATACCGTGGTTTTTTCAGCCGTGGCCGGCAGGTCGCTGGCGGACACGTCCGCGAGGGCGCGGCCATCCAGCGCATGAATCGTCTGGCCGGCTTGCCCAAGGCCGATCTGCCGGGCGATGGCGACCGCGGTGCCGACATGATCGCCGGTGATCATCTTGACCCGGATGCCGGCCCGTTGGCAGTCCGCGACCGCCTGTATGGCCTCGGGCCGGGGTGGGTCGATCATGGCCTGGAGGCCCAGGAAGGTCAGACCCTGTTTAACGTGGTGGTGACCCAGCGTGCGCTCCTCGTCCACATGCTCAGCCCGGGCAAAAGCCAGCACCCGGAGGCCCTGGGCGGCGAATTCCGCCACCTCGCGATGGAGGGTTTCGACGTCCAGCGGCACGCGGTTCAGGGCGGTGTCAAAAGCCGCATCGCAACGGCCGATGAGGCTCTCCGCCGAGCCCTTGAGGTAAATGTGATGGGCATCCTCCGCACGGTTGTGGTGCAAGGTGGCCATGAACTGGTGGGCCGACTCGAAGGGGATCGCATCCAGCCGGGGATTCGTTTCCTCCGCCGGATCCCGATGCAGCCCCGCCTTGTGCGCCGAAACCAGCAGCGCGGCTTCGGTGGGATCGCCCTCGATCTGCCATGAACCCGCTTCCGCGAAGAGACGCGCGTCATTGCACAACAGGCCAGCCCGGAGGATTTCCGTCAGCGCCGGATGTTCGGCGGGGGTGATGCGTTTGCCGTTGAGCGAGAAGTCACCCTCCGGAGTATAGCCCGCGCCGCTGACCGTATAGCGGCTGCCGCCCGTCTGAATGGCCTGGACGGTCATCTGGTTCTGCGTTAGCGTTCCCGTTTTGTCGGTACAAATGATGGTGGTGCCGCCCAGGGTTTCCACGGCAGGCAGTTTGCGGATGATGGCGTTGCGCCGGGCCATGCGCCGAACACCGATGGCCAGCGTGATGGTGACCGCCACGGGCAACCCCTCGGGGATTGCCGCCACGGCCAGCGCCACCGAGGCGATGAAGGAGTCGACCAGGTTTTCGCCGCGCCACCAGCCCATGGCGAAGGCCAGCGCGGCGAGGCCGATGATGAACCACATCAGTATCCAACTGAATTGGCCGATTTTGCGGGTCAGCGGTGTTTCCAGCTCGGTGGCTTCCCCGATCAGGCGATTGATGCGGCCGATTTCGGTGCGGTCACCGGTTTCCACCACCAGCCCGACGCCGGTGCCGTAGGTCACCAGGGTCGAGGAAAAGGCCAGGTTCCCGCGATCCGCGAGCGGGGTGTCCGCCGACAGCGGTTGGGTGCTTTTTTCCACCGATACCGATTCACCGGTCAGCGTAGACTCATCGATTTGTAATTCCCGAACCTGCAGCATACGCAAATCAGCAGGCACTTTGTCACCGGACTGGAGATAGACGATGTCGCCAGGGACCAACTCAATGGCGGGAATGATGCTGCGTTGCCCGTCCCGCAGCACGGCGGAATTGATGCTCAGTGCGTTGGCCAGCGCCGCGATGGCGCGTAGGGCATTGATCTCCTGGATGAAGCCGATGATCGCGTTGACCAGTACCACGCCGAGGATGACGCTGGCGTCCACCCAGCCCTTGAGGGGACCGGTCACGGCGGCGGACAACAGCAGTATGTATATCAGCGGGTGGTGGAACTGCGACAGAAACAGCAACAGCGGATTCTTGCCTTTGCGTCGCGTCAGTCGATTCGGGCCGAATTCTTCCTGCTTCTGCAGCACATTGGCGAGAGTCAAACCATGACGCTGGTCGGATTTCAGCGCTTCAAGCAGCGAATCGGCCTTCTGCTGATGCCATTGCGGAGTTTTATCGTAGGTCATTTTGGATGTACCGATCTATGAAGTTTTGTGGTGGGCCAGTTTGGATGGTAGCGCCATCCGCGCAAGTAGGCCGAAAGCCTGTGCTCCGCCATAGCGATCAAATCAGCGCATCGCCGAAGTTTTACGGAATCACGCTGAGGTGCCGAACAATGGCAAACGGATAAGGGCGTGCTTGTGCTTTGGGCAAAGGCTCCGATAATGATGATGACCGGTCCATAAGGTATTGGTGGCCGGAGACTTTCGCCATCCGTGCAGTCGGCACAGCCAAAAGAGCGCTCTTTTCCAATACCTTTCAATTCGTTGGACGAGGCTAGGGGTTCTGTTCCTATTCATTCAGTAGTAAGCTGCCGGACGATCAGGGTTACCAGCTTGCCAACACCATGAAAAACCAAAAACACCAGTTTTGTTTGCTTGCCATCTTGGCATTTGCGGGATGCGCCAGCCCTCATCCTCACGATAAGTACATGGTGGGACCATCTAGTGAGGCATTAAAACCACGGATAACCAGGGAGAGCCTCCTTGCTGCCGGCGGGATATGCAATGAAGATGACATCTGCTTCGATCGCAAGCAGAAGCAGGATTATGACTGCTCCGTCGAGTCCTACTGCGTCCCGATACACAAGAAGAGGTAGGTTTTATACGCTCCAACTGCCTGACAGGTTAGGGCAACCGGAATCTTACGGATAGTTCCTGAAGGCTTTTCCGGCGAGGGTAGTCCCCGCGTAACAAACAACGTCATGGACTGCGCCAGTCTCCCGTTTTCCCGCCGGTCTTCTCCAGCAGGCGGATGCCTTGCATGGTCATACCCCGGTCCACCGCCTTGCACATGTCATAAATCGTCAGCAGGGCAATCTGAACGGCGGTGAGGGCCTCCATTTCCACGCCGGTCTGGCCGGTGGTGCGGGCGGTGGCCACGCAGTGGATGCGATGGTCGGCGGGGTGCGGGTGCAGTTCCACGCTCACCTGCGTCAGGGCAATGGGGTGACAGAGCGGAATTAATTCGGCGGTCTTCTTGCTCGCCATGATGCCGGCGATACGGGCAATGCCGAGCACATCGCCTTTCTTGTGGGTGCCCGCCATGACCATCGCCAGGGTTTCAGCGCGCATTTCGATATGGCCCTCGGCGACGGCGGTGCGTCGGGTGATGGCTTTTTCGCCCACGTCCACCATGTGGGCCGCGCCGGTTTCGTCGAAGTGGGTTAACGTGTTCATGGGCTAGTCTCATGGTGGCAGGATGCGGTTATGATAAGTTTCGATCCACTGGAGAGGGCAGGAGTACCCCATGAGCCAACAGATGGCCGATCTGTTCAAGCGCATCACGACCGGTGTCCATGTCATTGGCGTGGCGGCTGGTGAACAACACAATGCCTTTACCGCTGCCTGGGTGATGCCGGTGTCGTTTCGGCCCCTGCTGCTGGGGCTGAGCATCAATCCCTGCCATGCCTCATATGCCTTGCTGAAGGCGGGAGGGTGTTTCTCGGTAAATGTACTGGGCAAGGATCAGCTGGAACTGGCCGGGCATTTTGGCGCGCCGGCGGAGACGGACAAGCTGGCGGCCATCCCGTGGCGGAGCGGAAAGACCGGGGCACCGCTGCTGGATTCGTCACTGGCCCGGTTCGAATGCGAGGTGATGGCTGAATATCCGGCGGGTGACCATAGGCTGGTGCTGGGTCGAGTTGTCCACGGCGAATTACTGGAGACAGCGCGGGAGCCGCTGATTTATCGGGATACCGCCGACATGGATGGAACCTCTGCCATTTATCCTCAGGGGTTTGAGTGACTGACCCAGACCCGGGGGATTACCCCAAGCCCTCCACCAGTTCCCGCACCAGCTCTGGCCCGCGATAAATGAGGCCCGAATAGATTTGCACCAGCTCGGCCCCCTCATCGAGCTTGCGCCAGGCATCCTCGAGACTGAGGATGCCGCCGCAGGCGATGATGGGCAGCTTCCCGTTCAGGGCCTTGGCCAGCTGCTCGACCACCCGGGTGGAGGGCTCGAACACCGGCCGGCCGCTGAGGCCGCCGGTTTCCGTTCCGTGTTTCAAGTGTTCGACGCCAGCACGCGATGACGTGGTGTTGGTGGCAATCACGGCATCAACGCCATGGCGCACCAGCGCGTCGGCGATGGCCTCGATCTCCGCCGGTTGCAGGTCGGGCGCGATCTTGACCGCCAGCGGCACGGTGCGGTGATAGTGTAACGCCAGCAGCGCGCGCTCTGCCATCAGGCCCATTAGAAGTTGGTCGAGGTGGTCGCTGTCCTGCAGGCTGCGAAGATTCGGGGTGTTTGGCGAGGAGATATTGACGGCGACATAGCTAGCCGCCGGGTAGACCTTCCGGAGAGCCGTCAGGTAATCCTCCAGCGCCTTTTCAATCGGCGTGTCCTTGTTCTTGCCAATGTTGATACCGAGTATGCCTTCATACCGCGCCTGGCCGACTTCTTTCAGCAACTGATCCACGCCCGCGTTGTTGAACCCCATGCGATTGATAATGGCCTCGGCCTTGGGTAGCCGAAACAGGCGCGGCTTCGGGTTGCCGGGTTGCGGCAGTGGCGTGACCGTGCCAATTTCAAGGAAGCCGAACCCCAGGGCCGCGAAGCCATCGATACATTCGCCGTTCTTGTCGAGACCCGCCGCCAGCCCGACCGGGTTGGGAAAGGTGAGACCCATGACGGTGCGAGGACGGCCTGCCGGGCTGCGACGCAGTGGGTTGAGCGAACCCAGCCGGGCGAGGGCCTTGAGACAGCCGAGGGTGATGTTATGGGCGCGCTCGGGGTCGATTTGAAACAGGACGGGGCGTAGGGTTCGGTAAAGCATACAAACCTCAGGTGACTCAGGCGGCGGAAAGGGCGTTGCGGATGTGCGCGAACACTGAGCTGACTGCAGCGGGGTCCAGCTTATCGGTGCGCAGGCCGCCGCAGAGGGCGCCCCGAAAGCCGAGATAGTCCGGGCCGAGAAGGCGGAGGGGGGCGATGTCACTGATGCGCAAGGAACCGGCGAGTCCACACAGGAGCCCCAGGCGATGGGCGGCATCGACAAAGTCTCGGAGAAACTGGCTGTTGCGGATAGTGGTTAGTGCGCCCGCTTGCTTGTCAGCCGTATCGAGCATGGCGCCGGCAAAACCGGACCGCGCAAGTGCCGGAAGCCAGGAGAGGTCGATGGGGTGATCGGCAAACAGGACGGCCACGAGCCGGACGCCGCGAGCGGTGAGCGGTTTGAGGACGGCAAACACCCCAGGCCAGTCGCCGCCGGGAAAACAGCCCAGCTTGACGTAATCGACGCCGGTCGCGGCCATGGCTTCAACAGCTGCCCGGATGCGTTCTGGCTGCATGGGCAGATCGCCGATGGTGGCGCTGATGGGGGCGGCGCCTTTCAAATCGCGAACGATAGTGGCGACGGTGTCCGCCGATAGGGCACCCAGCGCGCCTTCCTGGGGGTTCTTGAGGTCGATTATGTCGACGCCGCAGCCAGCCGCGATACGGGCTTCATCAAGGGTAGCGACGCTTGCCAGCATCCGTGTCATGGGCGCGGCTCCGCATCGGCAGCAATGGTTTGAAACGCAGAGACCTTTTCCATTAGCCAGCCCCAGGCCTCGCGTTCGGCGGGACCGGCGGTTTTTTCGAGACCAATGAACAAATAGGCGAGTTCGGCCTCGATCTTCTCCCGTGGCAGCAAGCGCAGGCGGCTGACCAGAATCGCCGCTTCCAGCACCGCGAATTGCGCCCGGTTGAATCCCCGGAACGGCGCGTGCATGGCTTCATGGACGACGCGGCAGTAGAGTTTCGGCCGGACGTCGTCCGCTTCGTGGCGGACGAGTTCCAGCTCGGCATGCGCCAGCGCCCCGGCGAGGCGCCGACCGGCAACCCGCTCGGCGGGGGCGAGCGGCCAGTCACGGCGGCCGGTCAGACAGCCCGCGAAAATACGCACGTCGTCGCAGTAATTCATCACCGCCACTCCCGTTGCCAGCAGATTGTCGAGCGTCGCGGACGGGCGGAACGGCATGACCCGCATTTCCTCCCCAACGACGTGGACGCCCATCGGCGCGATATGAACGCGGCCTAGCGCGGACTGTGTGGTGAGGATGACTTCGCGAATCATGAGGGGCTGTCGCTCGCGGGTTGATCGGGTTTTCGCAGGGTCGAGCCGGTCGGCTTATAGACATGCGGGTCGACAGCCAGCTCTTCGGGGGGGTCGACCTGACAGCCCCACAGCAGGGGCTGATCCTGCGTATAGCGCTTGCCGAGCTGCCAGGCAATCTGTGCCCGCGCCAGTTCCACCCCCAGGTAGAAGGCATGCCCGCCATCGGTTTCCACAGCCAGTTTCGGGTAGAGCTCGAACGGGTCCAGGGCCGTGTGGAGGCCGTCGCGGTTGAAAATATGCAGGCCCTCCGGACTGATCAGGATGCGGTAACTCGGGTCCTTGACGGCTTCGTAAAACTCCTGGATTTCCGCCCGGCTCAAGGGGAACGGCGCGCGTTCGTGCAGGGCCATCAGGCCGTCGTCGATATGCTTGGGCAGCCGGTTCAGTT
>JAJRDJ010000102.1 GCA_028678445.1 Methylococcaceae bacterium | reverse complement strand
GGAAACGCTTCCAGTTTTCCCGGGTCAGCCGGGTGTAGCCGTCATCGTTCTGGAAGTGGTAGACCGTATCTCCCAGTTTGACAGCCGCATGGCCGCCGCTGGAGCCGCCAACATTGGCATCGATATAGAGAAACTCAACGCGTTCTCGCGGGTTCGCCCCGGCCAGCGGGGCGAACGCCAGCATCACCGCCAGTGACGCAAGGCGACGCCACACTCAGTACTTGTATCCTTCCTTGATGTATTTCAACGCGTTGGCATTTGCGGTTAGCACTTTGGCCAGGAAAGGAGTCCTGGCGACATTCTCCTTGGCAATACCGGCCCGTTTCAGGCCCTTGCCAATGCCGTAGTAGGTGGCCTTTTCTTGCGACCAATTGCTGATCTTGAACTGGCTTGCAGTCCGGGCCAGCGCATTCGGGAAGTCCGTCGCGCTCATCGATGAACCGGCGATCGAGTAGGTGAGGTTCGCAACATCATCCCGATAGGGCACCTTTTCCTTGCTGACGCCATCCTTGGGGCTGGAACCGGAGGATACGGAACTGGCGGAGTCCGAACTCGATTCGATCGAAGCAGAAATGGATTTCGAGGATTCCGAAAATGAGCAGGCGGTGAGGGTGACCGCGCTCAGCGCCAGGGCCGGCAGTCCGAGTGTCTTGAGGATCTTTCTCATGGTATTGCGAGAGCGTATTGGGAATTGAAGGGAGTTTAGTTTATCGACGGCGATAGAGAGGCTCTTGGGTGTCGACAGCGGCCTGATACGTGACAGAGAATTCCTTGAATGCCTTCAGCCGGTCAGCGAGATCGGTGCCTTCGGGAAACTCGAAGGCGTTGACTCCGACCCGGCCAAGGAAAAATATCTGGTCGCGGAGGAAGTCGCCAAGCGCCCGGAGTTCACCGGCAAAGCCCAGGCGCTCACGCAGGATTCTGGCTTGGGTAAACGAACGCCCGTCGGTGAACGGCGCCATGTCGAGCACGATAAGAGGCAGGGCCGGAAGGTCTTCCCCGAGAGTTTCTGGGGCGTCGGACGGCGCCAGCCTTACACCCACGGCTTCATCTCGCCGCAAGAGATCATCCCGCTCGCGCATCCAGCGCTTCAGCGACACGGTGATGGCCCCGGATGGCAGTAGTGCGTCATCATCGATATGAGTCCAAAAGTTGTCGATACCTTGGGCATCCTTAATGACTGTCATACACACGCTCCTGGAAGGGCTTGATGCCGAGGCGACGAACGGTGGCGAGGAAGCTCTCGTCCTCCTCGCGCAAGTCGCGATAGGTCAGGAAAATTCGCTCCATGACGGCGGGTACTTCGTCTCTGGGCACCGAGGGTCCGAGCCGCTCGCCCAGCGAGGCATCGTTACTGGAGGAGCCGCCCAGCGTGATCTGGTACCACTCCTCACCCTTCTTGTCGACGCCGAGGATACCGATATGGCCGACGGTATGGTGGCCGCAGCCGTTCATGCAGCCGGAAATGTTGACGCGAATATCGCCGAGGTCATAGAGATAGTCGAGATTGTCGAACAGCGACTGGATGCCGTTGGCGATGGGGATCGAGACCGCGTTGGCCAGCGAACAGAAGTCCAGCCCCGGACAGGTGATCATGTCGGTGGCCGTGCCGACATTCGGTGTGGCGAGGTTAAGTGCAGTGAGTTGCTCCCAGAGCGTGAAGAGGTCGCAATGCCGGATATCGGCCATGACCAGGTTCTGGGTATGGGTGACGCGGATTTCGCCGAAGCTGAAGCGGTCCATCAGGTTCGCCACGGCATCCATCTGCACGTCCGTCATGTCGCCAGGCGGCTGGCCATACGGCTTCAATGACAGGAATACCGCCCGGTAACCAGGCACCTTGTGGGCGCTTGTGTTGTGACGGAACCAGGCGGAAAAGGCCGCTTTGGTTTGTTTGTGCTGCTCCAGCAAGTCATCCGTGGCGGGGAGTTGGGCATAGGGATGCGGCTGGAAAAACGCGCTGACGCGATCGATCTCGGCCAGGTCCAGCAGCAAAGTGTCACGAATCTCCGCCCATTCGGTTTCCACCAGCCGGGTGAACTCTGGCACGCCGGTCTCCTTGACCTGAATTTTGATGCGGGCCTTGTACTTGTTATCTCGGCGGCCATAGCGGTTGTAGACGCGCAGGATCGCTTCGAGATAGGACAGCAGGTGCTGTTTTTCA
Source organism: Methylococcaceae bacterium (assembly GCA_028678445.1). Lineage (GTDB taxonomy): Bacteria > Pseudomonadota > Gammaproteobacteria > Methylococcales > Methylococcaceae > UBA6136. The sequence goes on along the minus strand of JAJRDJ010000102.1, from coordinate 2,280 downwards.
AGGAACGGCCGAATGACGACACCGATAATGGGGGTTCGCCCCAGTCCGCCGCCCACCAGGACCTCGAAGCCGGTTTCCCCGTGATCATTCCTGACCAACTGCAGGCCGATATCGTGAACCTGGGTGGCGGCACGATCGCGCTGGGCACCGCTCACGGCAATCTTGAATTTGCGCGGCAGAAAGGCGAATTCCGGGTGCAGGGTCGACCATTGACGGATGATCTCGCAGTAAGGCCGGGGATCTTCCAGTTCGTCCGGTGTCACACCGGCCAGATGATCGCTGGTGGTGTTGCGGATACAGTTGCCACTGGTCTGGATGGCGTGCATTTCCACGCTGGCCAGAGCATCGATGATGTCCGGTACTTCTTCCAGCTTGGGCCAGTTGAATTGGATGTTCTGGCGGGTCGTGAAATGGCCGTATCCCTTATCGTACTGGCGGGCAATGTGCGCGAGCATGCGCAACTGTCGCGATGACAGCAAGCCGTAAGGCACGGCGATGCGCAACATGGGGGCGTGCCGCTGCAGGTACAGCCCATTCATGAGCCGTAGCGGGCGATATTGGTCTTCCGTAAGTTCTCCCGCCAGGAAGCGTCGGGTTTGGTCCCTGAACTGAGCGGCGCGCTCGTTGACCAGGGTTTGGTCGTAATGGTCGTATTGGTACATAAGCCCGGGTTGGGTCTGGCCTGAAACGGCAGGATCTTTGCGAACCAATATACTACGATCGACCCCAACTCAAAAACAGCACGATGGGCCATGCGGGTGAGTGCCGGTTCTGATGCTGTATTACAGGAACCCGGGGCCTGGCCGCGGATGCGCCAGTCAGACGCTATAAAACGCTGTGTTTCGCCCATGCCCGTGCAATTCCACTATAATGCAAAGCTTCGTGTCCGGAGTCTGGCTGCCTCGGGCAGTGCGCTGGAATTTTCAAATAAAACCAAAGAGAGGGTCTTGCCTTGATACGCCTATTCCTGTTGCTGTCATTGTTCCTGCTACCCGAGCTGGCGTCGGCCGAAGAAGCGGCCAACCTCGGCCTGACCGGTACTCAACGCGGTTTGTACTGCGTCCTGATTTTCATTATTTCGTATGCCTTCGTCATGACGGAGGAGTTCACCCACCTTCGCAAGTCCAAGCCGGTCATCCTGGCGGCGGCCATCATCTGGGCGCATGTGGCCTACCTGGCGTCCAGCAATGGTGTTCCGGCCGAGCAGGTGCACAAGGCGTTCGAGCATGATTTGAAGGAATATGCCGAGCTGTTCCTGTTCCTGCTGGTGGCCATGACCTACATCAATGCCATGGCGGAGCGGAATGTGTTCGAGGCCCTGCGTTCCTGGCTGGTCAGCCGGAAATTCGACTATCGGAAACTGTTCTGGATCACCGGCATCATTACCTTTTTCCTCTCCTCGGTAGCCGATAATCTGACTTCCGCGCTGCTGGTCGGCGCCGTGGTCATGGCGGTGGGCGCCAACAGCCCGGCCTTCGTGGCACTGGGATTCGTCAACCTGGTCAGCGCCGCCAATGCGGGTGGAGCCTTCAGTCCGTTCGGCGATATCACGACCCTGATGGTCTGGCAGGCGGGCGAGGCGGAGTTCTTTGACTTCTTTGAACTCTTTGTACCCTCTCTCGTCAATTTCGTCGTTCCGGCGGCCTTCATGCATTTTGCGATTCCCAACGAGACGCCTTCCTTCCCCGAAGAGGCACAGGTGCAGATGAAACCCGGTGCACTGGTGATTTGCGGACTGTTTGCTCTCACGATCGCCACCGCCGTCAGCTTCAAGCAATTCCTCCATCTGCCGCCCTTCATGGGAATGATGGCGGGTCTGTCATTCCTTATGCTGTATGGCTATCGTCTGAGCCTGATTTACAGCAGCGAGGAAAAGTTCGATGTATTTTCCAATGTCCGGGATTCGGAGTGGGATACCCTGCTGTTCTTCTTCGGCGTGGTATTCGCCGTCGGCGGTCTGGGCTATATCGGATATCTGGAACTGGCTTCGATCGCCATGTATGACGGTCTGGGCGCGACCACGGCCAACATCCTGGTCGGCATATTGTCAGCGATTGTCGACAATATTCCGGTGATGTTCGCCGTGCTGAGCATGAACCCTGACATGGACCTGTATCAGTGGTTGCTGGTCACGCTGACTGCCGGCGTTGGCGGTACCCTGCTCTCAATAGGTTCCGCCGCGGGTGTCGCGCTGATGGGTACTTCCAGGGGTATGTACACTTTCTTCAGCCACCTGAAGTGGACACCCGCCATTGCTGTCGGCTATGTCGCCTCCATCGT
>JAJRDJ010000014.1 GCA_028678445.1 Methylococcaceae bacterium | reverse complement strand
GCAGTCCGCGCAGAATGACCTGGCTCCCGGTCGCGCGGGCGCAGTCTATCAGGAGCGTGTCAAAGCCCAGCACCTCGACATTGGTAATGCCATGGAGGGATTCAGACGCCATGGCCACCCTTTCGTCCAGACTGAACAAGGGCGACTTGTTGCGATTTTCGGCGACCGCGACCACGACCCGGCCGAACATCCGGGCAGCTCGCCCGACAAGGTCGATGTGACCGTTGGTGATGGGATCAAAGGTGCCCGGGTAAATGGCGGTGATCGTCATGAAAGATTGCCTGCATTACGTTGATAAAGCCCATAAGCTACATCCCCGGCCTCGCCCTGACGAATGCGGCTCCAGGCGGCAGGCAAGCCATCCAGCCGCAGTTCTCGCTCGCTTTCGAGATAGACGAGGGCGTGGGGCGCCAGCCAGCCCCGGTTTTCCAGCATCATACCTATGGGTTGCAGCCAGCCGCGACGGAAGGGCGGATCGAGAAAGACCACATCAAAGAGCTCGGGAGGGCCAGTCAGATAATGGCGGACGTTGTCCTGGATGACGAAAACCTGATTGGCCGACAGCAACGCGCAGCTTTGCCGCAAGGCCGCGCAAACCGTGTCTTCGGACTCCACCTGCACAACCTTGCTCGCGCCTCGCGAAGCCGCCTCGAAACCTAGCGCCCCGCTGCCCGCGAACAAGTCCAGACAGCGCGCGCCTTCGATGTCGTCCCGCAGCCAGTTGAACAGCGTCTCGCGCACCCGGTCCGGCGTGGGCCGCAGCCCAGCGGCCGCCGGAAAGCGAAGTTTCCGGCGGCGCCAATCGCCGGCAATGATGCGGATTTCGTTCCGGATGGGTCGGGAGGGCTTAGGCATTGGCGCAATCCGCGTTGCCACATCCCCCACCGGGTGCAATCCCCCTCAATCTCCCTTTTCCAAAGGGGGAAGTCAGAAAGGAAACACCATAAGAAAGGGCTTCGATTAACCCCCCCTGTGGAAAAGGAGATGTTAGGAGGGATTTAAGCACCTGGACAAACTCGCCTTACTACTTGGCTTCCCCACCCACCAGAATCGTCTGCAGCTTGCTCATATCCACCCGCGCCTTAAAGGCTCGCTTGACGTCGTCCCGAGTGACTGCCTGCACCTTGCTGGTGAAGGTGTTCAGATAATCCAGAGGACGGTTGAAGAAGCCAATGGAGGCCACTTCGGCGGTGAGTTTCTGGTTGCTGTCGAGACGCAGCACGAAACCGCCAATGATGTTTTTCTTGGAAGCCTCCAGCTCCTTTTCCGTCGGACCATTCTCGATGAAGTCCTGCACGGTCTTGAGCGCCACCTGCAGGGCTTCCTGCGCCTGATTGTTTTTGGTCTGCAAGCCGATCTCAAAGGGACCGGTTACACGCATGGGGATGAAGTAGCTGTAGGCGTTATAGGCGAAGCCGCGTTTCTCGCGAACCTCTTCCATGATGCGCGATACCAGCCCGCTACCGCCCAGCGTGTGATTACCCACGTAGAGCGGGAAATAATCGGGATCATTGATTCTCATGCCGGGCACGCCGGCGTAGACATGGGTCTGTTCCGAGGGATAAGCGGTCTTGACGGTTTCCGGGCCACTCTTGGCAGGGGGCTCAGGCAACGCTGACAAGGCTTCCCCGTCCGGCAACTCGGCCAGCAACTCATTTGCCATGCGCTCCGCATCGGCGCGCTGGACATCCCCGACAATCACGACGATGCCGTTTTTCACCGTGTAGGTTTTTTTGTGGAACTCCACGAGGTCCTCACGGGTGAGCTTCTCGACAGTGTCCTTCAATCCTTCCGTCGGGTGCGCGTAGGGATGATCCCCGTACAGCGCTTTCATGAAGGCGATCTCGGCGATTTCGCCGGGATCCTCGCCCTGCTGCTTGATGGCCATTAGTGCACGGTTTTTCTCGCGTTCAAAATCACGCGGCTCGAAGCGGGGATGAGCGAGTACAATGTGGACGGTTTCCAGCGCCACCGCCAGCTTATCGGGGTGCGTCAGGCTCCGCAGGGTGACGTAAGCCGAATCCCGGCCCGCCCCGGCTCCCAACAAGGCACCCACATTTTCCAGCCGCTGGGCAATGGCATCGGCGTTCCAGTCGCCCGCACCGGTATCCAGCATGCCGGAGGTCAGATTGGCCAGTCCGAACTTGTCGCCATCGCGCGCGCTGCCGGCATCGAAGACCACGCGGACATCGACAAGCGGCAAGCCGTCAGTCGCAACGAAATAGACACGGCCCCCGCGGGCCGTGGTCCAGTGCTGGATGTCGGGAACCGCGAAGACACTGGCACTAAAGGCCAGCAAGAACACGCCCAGCCATGCGGATGGAAACATCCTGAGTATGGAGTTAACGGACATGACTACCTCCCAAGGCCGCGTCTTCTGGTGCTGGGGCTCCCTCGGGCAAGGGTAATGGATCGAGATTCGCCACGCTCAGACGCTCGTCCACCAGATATTTCCGGGCCACTTTTTGTACCTGTTCCGCCGTGACGGCATTCACCTTGTCCACATACTCCTGAACCTTGCTCCAGCCCAGGCCGACGGTTTCGGCGGTCCCTAACTGCATCGCCTGATAAAAAATGGAATCGAGCTGGTAGACATGGCTGGCCAGCACCTGCGCTTTCACCCGCTGCAGTTCCTCGGTGGCAATCGGCTCATCCCGCAGCCGGCGAACTTCCTCCTGCATGGCCGCCTCCAGCTCGGCAACCGACTTGCCCTGCACCGGCGTGCCCTCGAGCGTGAACAGGTTCGACAGCCGCGAGTAAAGGTCATACCCCGCGCCGGCCGAGGCCGCGATCTGCTGTCCCCGCACCAGCCGGCTGGAGAAACGTGCACTGTTGCCGCCATCCAGAATGCCGGCCGCCACTTCCAGGGCATAGGCTTCAGTTTCATCGACAGCGGTTTTCAGCGAAGGAGTCTTGTAGCCCATGACCAGATGCGGCAGCTTGGCCGGAAGCTTCACGGTCAGGCGCCGTATACCCAGCTGCTCAACCTCGCCTTGTGGCTTGGCCGGGGGCAGTTCACTGCGCTTCAGCGGACCGAAGAATTTCTTCGCCAGCTTGACAACTTCGTACGGGTTGACATCGCCCACCACGACCAGTGTGGCGTTATTGGGCGCATACCAGAGCGTATACCACTTTTTCAGATCATCCAGGGTCAGGCCCGCCACATCATCCGGCCAGCCGATTACGGGATTCCGGTAAGGGCTGTTACTGTAGGCCACCGATTCGAAATGTTCCTGCATCTTCGAGCGCGGCTGGTCGTCGGTCCTGAGGCGTCTTTCCTCCAGCACCACCTGATGCTCCTTGGCAAATTCGGCTTCGAGCAACTTGAGGTTACGCATGCGGTCGGCCTCCAGTTCGAAACTGATCGGCAGCCGGGACTTTTCCAGCGTCTGAAAGTAAGCCGTGTAATCCTGCCCGGTGAAGGCGTTCTCCCGCCCGCCGTTTGCTGCGATAATGCGGGAAAATTCGCCAGCGGGATGCTTTTGGGTGCCCTTGAACATCATATGCTCCAGCATGTGCGATATGCCGGTGATGCCGCCATACTCGTTACTGGCACCGACCTTGTACCAGACTTGCGAGACCACGGCGGGGGCCCGGTGATCTTCCTGGACGACAAGCTTAAGGCCATTGTCCAGCCTGAATTCGTGAATCGGGGGCTCTGCCGCCTGCACCAGACACGGCGCGGTCAGCAGCAAGATGCGGAGTCCGCGTAACACCATCTTGACGTTCTCCATTAGCAAAAATTGCGCGAAACCTGGCGGTCACCCGCCGCAAGGCGGATATTGTAAACGAAAGCCATAACCCAACATGACCACGACCGCTACCCATCGCATCGCTGTCTCTTCCTGGAGAGCCTATCTCGGGCTCTGCAAACTGAGAGTCGTCGGCGCCATCGTCTTCACCGCCGTCATCGGCATGTTCCTCGCCGTCCCCGGCCTGCCGCCATTGGTGGAAACGCTGTGGGGCGCCCTCGGCATCGGACTCGCGGCCGCCTCGGCGGCGGCGCTGAATCATGTTTATGATCGGGTGATCGACGGCAAGATGGGCCGGACCGAGGATCGGCCATTGCCACAGGCGCAACTGCAACCACGCCAGGCCAATATTTTCGCCCTGATTCTCGGCGTGCTGTCCATGGTGATCCTGACGGTATTCGTCAACCCGCTGACCGCCGTACTGACCTTCATCTCGCTCATCGGTTACGCCGTAATCTATACACGTTACCTGAAGCGCATCACGGCCCAGAACATCGTCATCGGCGGCGCGGCCGGCGCGGCTCCGCCGGTGCTGGGCTGGTGCGCCGTGACAGGGGTGATTCACCCCCATTCCCTGCTGCTGTTCCTTATCATCTTCATCTGGACCCCACCGCATTTCTGGCCACTGGCATTGGCCAAGAAGGACGAGTACCGCCTGGCCGATATGCCGATGCTGCCGGTCATCTACGGGGATGACATCACCAAGCTGCATATCCTTTTGTACACGATCCTGCTGGTCATCTTCAGTCTGCTGCCCTTCCTGACCGGCATGAGCGGACTGATTTACCTCATCTCCGCGCTGCTGCTGGGCGGCGGCTTCCTGTACTTCGCCATCCGGCTCAAACTCGCCAAGGACAACAAACTGGCGATGCGGACCTTCGGCTACTCGCTACTGTATCTCGGGGGCATATTCACGGCGTTACTGGTGGATCATTACCTACCGATTTGACGCAAGCGAATACACCCTTCCGCGCCAGCCGGTCCTTCCTACTGCCCATGCCCTACCATCCCGTCCGGAAGAAAATCATCCGTCGAGCCCCCGCCGTCGCCAACCCACACCTGGATGATCAGCCGCCCCTGCTCCAGCGCATCTATGCAGCCCGGCAGGTAAGGTCCGCCAGCGAACTGGACCGGTCCCTGTCACAACTGCCGGCCCCACAGCGGCTCTCCGGCATGGATACCATGACAGCCCTGTTGGCCAAAGCCATCCGCCAGGACCGCAGCCTCCTGGTCATCGGCGATTACGATGCCGACGGCGCGACCGCCAGCGCCGTCGCCGTGCGCGGGCTCCGGGCGTTGGGTCTCCGGCGCGTCAGCTTTCTAGTGCCCAATCGCTTCGAGTACGGCTACGGTCTGACCCCGGACATCGTCGCCCTTGCCGCCCGTCAAAGTCCCGACATCCTGCTCACCGTCGACAACGGCATCTCCAGCCTGGACGGCGTCGCGGCGGCCAAAGCGCTGGGGATGCAGGTGCTGGTGACCGATCACCACTTGCCCGGGGTGACGATTCCCATGGCCGATGCCATAGTCAACCCCAACCTCCCGGATGATGAATTCCCCAGTCAAGCACTGGCGGGGGTGGGCGTCATGTTTTATGTGCTGATGGCGCTGCGGCAACGGCTGCGCGAGGGGGGCCATTTCGGGCCCGGGCAAACAGCCGAACCCAATCTGGGCCAACTGCTCGATCTGGTCGCGCTCGGGACGGTCGCGGACGTAGTGCCGCTCGACCACGTCAACCGCATCCTCGTTCATCAGGGCATGCAACGCATCCGGGCCGGGCAGGCGCAACCGGGTCTTCTGGCCATTCTGGAAAGCGCGGGCCGCAAGCCACACCAGGTGACGGCAACCGATCTGGGCTTTTTTATCGGTCCCCGTCTGAACGCCGCTGGCCGTATCGACGATATGTCGCTCGGCATCGAGTGCCTCCTGACCGATAACCCGGACACCGCCCGCGAGATGGCCACGGAGCTCAACGAAATGAACCGGGAGCGGCGCGGCATCGAAGACCAAATGAAACAGGAAGCCCTGGCCAGCCTTACACACCTGGATGATATCGCCGCACCAGCAACATCCGCGCTCAGCCTGTTCCGGGAGGATTGGCATCCCGGCGTGGTCGGGCTGGTGGCCTCGCGCGTCAAGGACCGCTTCCATCGCCCGGTCATCGCCTTTGCCCCCGCCGATCCGCAGCAGCCTGAACTGCCTGAAATCAAGGGCTCCGGCCGCTCCATCCCCGGCATCCACCTCCGCGATGTACTGGCGGATATTGCCACCCGGTACCCCGGTCTCATCGACAAATACGGCGGCCACGCCATGGCGGCGGGGCTCAGCCTCGACCGCGAGAGGCTGGAAAGCTTCGGCCGCGCCTTTGAAGAAGCCGTCGAATGCCATGCAGCCAATCTGGATCTGGAGCATGCCGTGCATACCGATGGCCCCTTGGACCACGCCGATCTGGCCATCGCCACCGCCGAACTGTTGCAAGATGCCGGCCCCTGGGGTCAGGGGTTTCCCGAACCGCTGTTTGACGGACAGTTCAAGGTGACCGGCAGCCGCATCGTGGGCGATAAGCACTTGAAGCTGATGCTCAAGCCTGCCGGTTCCACCCTGCCGATCGACGCCATTGCCTTCGGCCTCGACAATCCCGGCGAGTGGCTGGGCTGCCAGGAAATCCGCGCCGCCTTCCGCCTGGACGTCAACGAATTCCGCGACAACCGCACCCTGCAACTGCGGATCGAATATATGGAGTCTGATTTTAGCGGGTGATTACGCTCGCAATGTCGGGCATGCCCGATTCATTGATGATTCAATATCTACGCCAATTCTTCCGCTTTATTCGAGGTTACTCCGGGATACTTACCATACCTGACGGGCTCCTTTGAGCCACTCATCAGCACCGCGTTGATCTTTGCCGCCTATTGAACGCGGATTCTAATCAGCGCTCGTAATATCAATCAGTTATCCGCCTCGCCACCAGCACCTTGAACCCCTGCTCCTGCACGGCGCTGAGAACCTCTCCGGACATAGCCTCGATTTCACCCTCGTAGGGCAGGTGCCGGTTGGCGACCATGAACAGCCGGCCGCCGCCGGGCTTGAGCGCCATCAGGGCCTTACGCACGAAGGCCCGACCGAGTGCCGAAAGGGCCCCCCGTCCGGCGTGAAACGGCGGATTCATAATCACGAAATCCAGCCCGCTGAAGGGCAACCCGGCCGTAACATCCGCCCAGTGAAATTGCAGTGACCGGCCCTCGGCCAATCCCTGGAGATTAAGTTCGGCGGCGTCAAGAGCCTTGCGCTCGGCGTCGACGATATGCAGTTCGGTGATGCCAGGCGCGCGGCGCAAGGCTTCGCGGCTGAGATAACCGTACCCCGCGCCCAGGTCAGCCCCGCGCCCAGTAAGATAAGCCGGCAAGTGTGCGGCTAACAGCCGCGATCCAAGGTCTATGGTCTTCCAACTGAATAATCCCGGGCAACTGAAAAGACCGGTCGCTGACAGTTGGCGCATCTCGCCGGCCTGCCGCCAGGTGTCCAGGAGCGTTTGATTGAGTCCAGCCTGTTGTTTGATGGCACGAATGACCCGGCATTTGTGCTTGCTGTAGCTTTCCGCGTTACCCATCAATTCCGTGCAGCGCCGTTCCAGCGAGGGCGCGCCCAGCGTGTTGGCGGCAGACACAATCAGGTCACCGCCCTCTTCCAGCCGCTCCGCCGCCAGCGCCAGGTGATAGAGCACTTCCTCTTTGTGCTTGGTGGCGAACACAATGGCCAGATCCAGCGGGGCGGACACCCCAACCACGGGCTCAAACCCCAACCGAGTCAGGTCATCCGCCAGCAGCCGGTAACTTTGCAGACACTGCATCGCGCCATTGGCAAAGCGCGCAAGATAAGCGCCGGGCATAGCCCTGAAGACGCCCACGCGACCGGCGCTTTGGGACCGCTCGGGATGGCGGATGAAATACGACTCCAGCGCCGCGGACTGGGATTCAGCTTCGTTCATGGGTGCACTCACGGATTCGCTAAGGAGCGCTATTCTGACCGAAAAAGCTGTACCAAGAAGAATTGTTTACCGATTACAGAGGCCAGCCGAAAGTCTCGGGAACGGGTCTCAAAGTAGCTGGGTAGATGGGCGACTCAAAGGAAGGCATTAGTACTTGCCTCCATGACCCGACATGAATTCATCTGAAAACCAAACGCGGGGCATATAGCCCCGCGTCGTTCCCTGGGATGACATCACCATGCACATCCCATGCTCGGCATGCCAGGCTTTCGGCGCCACACAGGCATGGAGATTCACGGTCTGGCTGACCTTATCGCCCGTCGAGTTGCTCGCCTGCACCTGGAACCAATAGTTGCCGTCCACATTGGGTATGGTCCAGAGGATAAGGCCTGTCTTGGCGTCAATCGTCATATCGGCAGAGGCTCCAACCAGGCTGTAGCTCAGCGGCGAATTATCCGCATCCTCCGCGTCCACGTCGTAACTGAAGGGCGCGCCCGCCTCTACACCGACCGGAGCCGTGGTTGTGAAGCGAATCCTGCCCGAGTCCGCCACACAGGATCCTTGATAAGCCTGGTCGTCGAAAATCCAGCTTTGCCCCGCCGGACATTCGAGGGCTACCGAAACCCTCCGAGAGGCATAGCCACCCTTGCCATCGGCAACGCTGACGACGTAGGGGAGCAGGAACGGGCCCTTCATCTGCTGGCTGAAGATACTCATCGGCCAGGTGGCGGTCACCAATCCCGTCTCACTGATCTCCATGCTGTCCGGGCGTTTCGGTACGCTGAAGACGAGTTTGTCACCGTCGCTGTCATTCGCCATGCTCTGGTAGCTGTAAGTCTCGCCCATGACGACATTGAACACACCGGGTTCCGAGGTAATCACCGGATCATGATTGGCGGGCGGGGGAACCTAGCCCCTCGGCCCACTGCGGAAGCTCTTGGCGATGGAATGGCACTTGTTACAACCCACTTCTTCACCCCCCTTGCATTGTGCGAGCTTGCCGCCAACTAAATCGAATTTCAGAGCCTCATGCAATACGGGGGTTACAGCACGCCTTGAACCAACGATAATCGCTTGGGCAAGATTCACAGTGGCCGAGTCTTCCAAGAGTTCGTGGCAATCTTGTCGATTGATCCATACGACATACTATCGGACCTTTCCCCAACGGCGCTAAATGCCACTTTCGAAAACCCATGCCATACCAGTCCTTTCACAATGAGCCCCGCTAGCTTTCAGCAACTCGCCAACTTCATCTGGTCCGTGGCGGACCTGCTGCGCGGCCCCTACCGCCCGCCGCAGTACGAGCGCGTCATGCTGCTGCTGACCGTGCTGCGCCGCTTCGACGCCATCCTCAACAACCGGGCCTTGGATGAGGATGGCAAGCCGTTGGGCTTCCACAGCCACAGCCAACTCGACTTCCACAGGCTCAAGGGCGACCCCGACAACTGGTCGAGCGGCTGCGCCGCGACGGCGCGTGGAGCTGATCTATCTGGCGCTACCCAGCGCGGAGACGTCAGAACTGCGGGTCGCCGAGCGGGTAGCCCACGGCGGACACGCTATCCCGCTGGCAGATATCCAGCGGCGCTTTCCCCGCAGCCTGCGCCAGCTGCTCGATGATTTCAGTCATCGGGTCGATCGGTGCACCCGTTTCATGAACGATGGGGAAAATCCGGTGCTGGTCTTTGAGCAATGTGGAGCAGACCGGGATGTCGTGCATGCGGACTATCAGCTCTTGGTCGACGAGGCCCAACGATGAACACCACTCGCAAAAGCACGCTCTCCCAGGAGGGGCGGCGATTGCTCGAGACACTACGGCAGTCCGTT
>JAJRDJ010000013.1 GCA_028678445.1 Methylococcaceae bacterium | reverse complement strand
GATTTTTCCAGCCCCGAGAAGGCGAGGATGCGCTCCAGCAGGGCATCGGTTTCGGTTTTGCTGAAACCGAGTTCCGCGCATTTGATGTAGAGGTTTTCGCGGCCGGTGAGTAACGGCTGCAGGCCACCGCCCAGCCGGATGAGCGCGGTGATCCGGCCGTTTCTCTCGATACGGCCCTGGGCGGGCTGATAGTCGCCATTGATCAGTTTGAGCAGGGTGCTCTTGCCGGCGCCGTTAGGGCCGATAATGCCGATGCATTCGCCATGGCCGGCCTCGAAGCTCACCCCGTGCAGGGCCCAGAATTCGTGCTGTCGCGGCAGCCTGGCCGGACGCTGGCGGAATAGCCGCCGTAGCAGATCGGCCGCGCCGTAAAGGATTGCGGACAATGTGCTGCGGCAGAAGGTCTTGCCGACCTGGTCGCAGCGGATGACTGGCTGTGGCACGGGATGAGGCGGCGTAGTACTGTCCCGGGGCGCGTTGTCCCCGGGACGGCTCAAGGCTAGGCTGGCTGCTGAGCGTACCCGGGTACCGGGGGATTTCTCGCAAGAGTCGCTTCTTCGGGGTCGAGCGGCTCGCCGGTGGCGATCTTGAGTCCCTGGCGATAAAGGGTGCTGGCTGCCTGGAAGTTGCGCGCCGCAAAGAACTGGTCGCCCATCAGTTTACAGGCTTCCAGGGTGGGCTCCAGCGCCAGGCTGCGTTGCAGATAGTCCTGCGCTTTCTCCGTCTGTCCAGCCTTCAGGGCAAACTTGGCCAGGACCTGGAGTAGCCGTGCATCATCCTGATGGGGCCCCAGCCATTCCTCGGCGCTACTCAGTTGTCTGGCCGCGTCGACTGCTTCGATACGGGCGTAGAGGGCGAGGAGAATCGGATTCCAGTCCCGGCCCAGCGCCAGTCTCAGCTCCTCCTCGACTTCCTCGCCTACGCCAGCGTCAATCATGCCTTCGCAATAGGGCATTTGCACGACGGCCTCGGAGCGGACCTGTGCGGGCACTTGCCGCCAGATTTCCCGAATCAGGGTGGGATCATGGGTAAGCGCCCGCTTCTCCAGCAACACGCGGTAGGTTTCGACCTCCAGAGGCCGGAGATCGGACTCGGCCACCAGCTTGCTCTCGCGCAACACAGGAATCAGATGATGCAGCGCGTCAAAGTCCCGGGTTTGCCGGTATGCCTCAAACATGAGCCGCAATATCACGGGGTGATTGGGCGTGATTTTGTTGAGTATGGTCAGTTGCTCGATCGCTTCCTGGAACTGGCGGGTGCCGACCAACAACTCAGCGCGCGTTATACCCGTAGCCAGTTCGGCTTGCGGCACGCTGGCGGAGGCGAGTTTCAGATAGTCCTCGCGTTGCTCGGGAGCGCCTCGGGCATGGGCGGCACGGGCGGCGGTGAGGTAGTTGATCAACGGCAGGCTGCTGTCGGCGGCATGCCGGATCAGGTTGCGCTCGGCCTTTTCCCACTTGCCTTCGAGCGTTTCGATAACGCCGTCCACCAAGGCTTCCAGTGAGCGTTTGCCACGCTGTTCGGTGTTGCGCTTTTTGATCGACTCGGGCAGTTTCGCCGCCCCGGTCATGAAACGAATGCCGAAATAAAGCCCCAGGAACAGGACGGTCAGGACGATAACAACAAAATACAGCGACGTTTCGAGTACCCAGTCACCGAGGCCGATAATGACATAGCCAGCATTGCCGCTCGACGCCAGGTGCCGATAGCCCACAGCCAAGACGCCCAGCACCAGGAAAAATGCTGCCAGGGAAAAGACGATTTTTCTCCTCACAGCCGTTCCTCCGTCTCAGCTGCCGGTTTCGCCTCCGGTGCGGGTGGCTCAGGGAGCACGGGCTCGGTTTCCGTGGCGGGCGGCGCCGGGGCGACGGGTTTCACTGCCGCTGAAGGTGCAGCCGTCTTGGGGGCGGCGCCGGGTTTCGCTTTCTTGCCGGATGGCGGCTTCTGAGTGGTGCCGGCCTTGCCTTCCACGGGAACTTCAGCCGGGGGCGTGATCTCGGGCGCTGCTGGCGGTAGCACGGTGGCAGGAGGCGGGACGGGTTCCTGTTTGCCCCGCAAGGCCGCATCTTCCGCTTCCAGCCGCAGTTTCTCGATGTTTTGCAGTAGGACCATGGATTTGCTGATGTCGGGATAGGTCACGCTGAGTGAGCGTTCGGCCAGGGCCTTGAGCTCATCCAACACGGCCCGGGTCTCCGTTGCCGTTCCGTCAAAATGCTGTCCAACCCACTCCATGGCGCTTGACAGGCTATCCCGGTAGAGTTGTTCATCATTGCGCAACAGCGCGGCCCGGGTGGTTTCCAGCTTCAACAACAGCAATTGCCTGAGGGCTTCTGCCTGTTCCGGGGCCAACACTGCCTCGATGGGACGGTCCGTGCGGCGGACGGTAACCAGGTCCTTGAAGCTGCGTAAAGTGCTGTCCAAGGCGTCGCCCTTTTCCTCCGGCGCTTGTGCATCGGCCTGTTCCTTAAGCTTTTCGTGCTCCTTGACAGTCCCGGCATGCGGCAGCACCAGCGGCAGACCCGGCACCTTTTTCTCCAGCGCAATCAGACGCGAGGAAACGCCCACCACATCCGGAGCCGACATGGCGCGGATCGCTGCGATTTCACCGGCGAGAACCTCACGAACCTTGAAGACAGCGGGATCAGCGCTGGCGTGCAAGCGCTGATCGGCGGCTTCCATGGCCGCCAGCACTGACTTGACATCACCCACCAGGTGTAATTTCTGGTTGGCGACGTCAAGCAGGTACTCGGCATCGGCAATCAGCACATCGCCGCGCGTCTGGTTGAGTTGCCGCTGGATTTGCTGAATCGTGGTGGTGAGTTCCGCCCGCGTGGCGCCCAGCTTTGCCTCGAATTGATCGCCCTGTTCGGCGAGAAGACGCTGAAGCTGGGCGTCGTCGCTGGAGAGTTGGCTCTGCACTGTCGCCAGTTGGGAATGGAGGGCGGCCAATTCGGATTGCACCGACGTGAGCTGGTGGGTGACTTCCTGCACCTGCTGTGACTTGTCGGACATCTGGCCGCCGAGTCCTTCCTGCCGGGAGCGCAGTTCCTGAAGCAGAAACCAGCCGCCCACGGCGAGCGCGACCACTCCCAGCAGTATCATGTAGCCTACCCAGGCCAGGCTCCGTCCCTTCTTCACTGGCGGCGACGTTGAAGTACCCGCCTCAGCGGTCGGGATTTTTGTTTCGGTGTCAAGGTCGGGCTCATGGGCGAGCGGCATGTCTTTTTCCTGGCTGGTCAATGGCGTATCCCCCTCGATAATGGGTTGATCGGCGGTCACGTCCGGCGCCTGGACTGACGCGACGGGGTGTTCCTGATAAGGCTGAATTAAAGGAGCCGCCAGCGGTACCGGCGTGTTTGCCGCGATGGCGGTGCGGGTCAAGAGCGCCACCGGCCCCTGGCCGGTTTTGCGGGCGTGGGCGAGTTGTTTCAAAGTCTGGACAATAGCCTCGCCGCCGGCGTGCTCGGCCACGAGCACTAGCCGCCATCCCTGTTCTCGCGCGATGCTGGCTAGCCGCTCGCCGGGCACCACCAGTGGGGGCCTAGGCAGACTATCGAGCCCGGATTCGCGGAGCAGTTCCGTGAGCCGGTGCAGCGCTTCGCCGCTGGTAATGACCACGGCGTCATGGCGAATCTCCGGCCAGCCGGCAAGGACCGGCAAGAATTGCGCCGCTGGAACCGGTACGCGCCGGTAGACTTCGGCATAGCCGACCTCGGCTCCACGCTCGCGCAGCACGTCGGCCAGATGTTCGCGTCCGCCCTCGCCGCGCACGATCAGCAGGCGCTGACCCTGCACACCGGCAAGGCGGGGATCGGCCAGCAGTGACTCGCTATCGAAAGGTGGGTCAGGCACCAGATCCACCTGGAATCCCGCTGCGGCCAGTGCCGCCGCCGTGGCTTCGCCGACTGCCGCGATACGGGAATTGCCGGCATCGCGCCAGGTCCAGCCGCCCAGTGCCGCAGCGAAACGAACGGCATTGGCGCTGACGAAGATGAGCCAGTCCCAGGCGATGGAAGGGTTTAGAAGTGCCAGAGCCGCCGACGGATCTTCAATCGGCTCTATGCTCAGCAAGGGTGCCTGAATCGCTTCACCGCCCGCCTCCGTGATCAGCTCGCAGAGCCCTCCGGCCTGACCGGCCGGCCGCGTCACCAGAACGGTGAATCCGGTCAGGGGCCGCAATGCGTTTACCTTCATGCGGATGCGTAGAGCTCGCGCAGGATGCGGGAGCCGCCCTTGGCCAGTAGCAATTCGGCGAGACTGATGCCTAGTTGCTCTGCATCCTTGGTCTCCCCCTCTACTTCGCCGCGCGCCTCCGACTGACCCTCCGGACTGGCTACCAGACCGCGCAAACGGATCCGGTAGCCACGCAACTCGGCATACCCCGCGATGGGCACCTGACAGCCTCCGTCGAGCCGGTGATTAAACGCCCGCTCCGCGCTCACGCAGTGCGCCGTATCCGGGTCGTGCAGGGCTTCGAGTAGCGCATTGACCTCCGGGTCATCCCGCTGGCATTCGATGCCGATCGCGCCCTGGCCCACCGCCGGCAGGCTGACCTCCGGGGCCAGGAACTCCGTGATGCGGTGCTTAAGGCCCAGCCGAATCAGCCCGGCGGCGGCCAGGATGATGGCATCCAGCTCTTCCGACTCCAGTTTGTCGAGGCGCGTGCCGACATTGCCGCGGAGACTTGCGATCCGGCAGCGCGGCAGGCGGGATTTGAGCTGGCACTGCCGGCGCAGACTGGAAGTGCCGATCAGCGCCTCCTCGGGCAAATCCGCGAGCGCGTTATAACGGCTGGACACCAGCG
>JAJRDJ010000101.1 GCA_028678445.1 Methylococcaceae bacterium | reverse complement strand
TCGCCAAAGTCCTTGGCGTCGAGCTGTTGCGCTTTGACATGTCGGAGTATATGGAGCGTCACACGGTATCGCGCTTGATTGGCGCACCGCCCGGCTATGTGGGGTTCGACCAGGGCGGATTACTGACCGAGCAGGTTAGCAAACATCCGCACTCCGTGGTGCTGCTCGATGAAATCGAAAAGGCGCACCCGGATGTCTTCAACCTTCTTCTGCAGGTAATGGATCACGGGACGCTGACGGACAACAACGGGCGCAAGGCCGATTTCCGCAACATCATCCTGATCATGACCACCAACGCCGGCGCCAGCGAGGGTGGCCGGCCCTCCATCGGCTTCACCCAGCAGGATCACTCGAGCGATAGCATGAAGATCATCGAGCGCTCGTTCTCACCGGAATTCCGCAACCGGCTGGATGCGGCGATCCAGTTCAAACCGCTGAACATCGAGGTCATTGCCCAGGTGGTGGACAAGTTCATGTTTGAACTGGAAACCCAATTGGCCGAAAAGCGCGTTTCAGTGGTGCTGGAACCCGAGGCCCGCGAGTGGCTGGCGGAGCATGGCTTCGACCCCAAGATGGGTGCCCGCCCCATGAGCCGTGTCATACAGGAAAAGATCAAAAAGCCGCTCGCCGAGGAAATCCTCTTCGGCAGGCTGGCGGGGGGTGGCGTGGCGCGGATAGGCGTCGAGAACGGCGAGCTTTCCTTTACCGTGGAAGACGTGGCCGTGACGTCCGAACCGGCTTGAGCCTATTGCGCGGTTAGCGCTGGCGGAAAGTGATGCGCCCCTTCGAGAGATCGTATGGGGTCATTTCAACCTTGACCCGGTCACCGGTCAAAATGCGGATGTAATGCTTGCGCATTTTCCCGGAGATGTGGGCCATGACGACGTGGCCGTTATCCAGCTCGACGCGGAATGTGGTGTTCGGCAGGGTTTCGATAACCTTGCCTTCCATTTCGATATGATCTTCTTTCGACATAAACGCTCTTGAGCACTATCACCGGCCAGTCCGGTAAAAGTGCCGATGTTAACACATCAGGTCATTGCTGATTCCGCTTTATCGAGCACAACCCATCCCTTACCCGTCAGCAATTCAATGGGACGGAAACAGCTCTTGTAAGCCATCTTGCGGCATTCCGCCACCCAGAATCCCAGATAAACCCAAGCCCCACCTCGGCGCTTTACTTCCGAGATCTGCCATAGGATGGCGCCAGTGCCAAGACTTCGTCGCTCCTCATCAGGATCGTAGAAGGTATAAACCGAGGAAAATCCATCATCCAGCCCATCGACCACGGCTACCGCAAGCAGCCGGTCAGCCTCGCAAAATTCTATGAAGCGGGTATCTCCCCAGGGCGGATTGCCGAGAAAACGCAAGTAATCTTCGGGCGTAGCTTCACCCATGTCGCTGTCGGGATGCCTGGACTTGAGATACCGAAGATACAGCCGGTAATGCGCTTCATGATATTCAGCCGGGTGCTCGATCACCCGGAGATCGACATTCCGTTGCTGGATGCGTCGTTGCACCCGATTAGGACGAAACCGGTCTACCGGAATGCGCACCGGCACACAGGCGGAGCAGTTCGAACAATAGGGCCGGTACACCAGGCCGCCACTGCGGCGAAAGCCGTTCGCGACCAGAAGGCTGAAGCGCGAACGTGTCAATGGTATATCAGGGTCCACGAACGCCATGCGCGCCTCCCGTCCCGGGAGATAGGGACAGGCATGCTCATGGCCCAGATACAGCGGCACGCTCGTCACGATTCGCCCACACCCTGGCGCCATGCATGATCCGCCACCGGCAGCTCGCACAAGACCCGCAAGCGGCCCACAAACTCTGCCCGGGTGATCTCTCGAGCACCCAGGCTCTCGAGGTGGCGTGTATGCACCTGGCAATCAATCAAGCGGTAGCCCCAGTTATGGAGACGTTCGCACCCGAGGACAAACGCCGCCTTGGACGCATCCGTCGCCCGGTGAAACATCGATTCACCAAAGAATACCTGCCCGATCGCCACGCCATACAGCCCGCCGACCAGTTGCTCTTCTTGCCAGGTTTCAAACGAATACGCGAGCCCCAGTTCATGAAGGCGCAGATACGCCTGCTGCATCTCGACCGTTATCCAGGTCCCGCCCGCGCCCTCCCTGGGCGCGGAGCAGGCTTTGACCACCTGGGCGAAGGCCCGATCATAACTGAAGCGGAACTCATCCCGTTTCAAGCGCTTGCCAAGACTCCGCGAGACCTTAACGGCGTCCGGTACCAGCACCCAGCGTGGATCGGGCGACCACCACAGAATCGGCTCACCGGCATTGAACCAGGGGAAGATGCCGTGGCGATAGGCATTCTGGAGCCGCACGGGAGAGAGGCACCCGCCCACCGCCAGCAGGCCGTTAGGCTCATCCAGCGCCTGCTCCACGTCCGGGAATGGCTGATGCGAATCGCGGGAATCGAGAATCGCCAGCATCAGCCCGCCTTGTAAGGAGAGCGGGCCATCAGCCGGTTAATGTAGTCTTCGATCATCACCGACTCGCGTTCGAGAAAACGGGCAATTGGCGACCTGAAACCGGGATGGGCCATCCAGTGATACGACCAGGTCCGGCTGGGCAGGAAGCCCCGGCTGATCTTGTGTTCGCCTTGGGCGCCCGGTTCAAACCGCCGGAGTCCCTGGGCAATGCAATACACGATCCCCTGGTAGTAACAGGCCTCGAAATGCAGGCCGGGGATCTCCTCCATAGCGCCCCAGTAACGCCCGTACAGGCAGTCATCCCCGACCAGAAAATACGCCGCCGCGATGATCTTGCCTCCGCGCCGAGCCATGACCAGCCGGACCTGCTCGCCCATTGTTGCGGCCACCTCCTGGAAGAAGGCATAAGTCAGCGCCGGATAATTGCCATGCTTGTCGAAGGTACCCCGGTAGAGGGCATGAAATGTCCGCCACTCGGCAGGTGAGACTTCCGTACCCGCCAATTGGACCAGTTCCACCCCGGCCTCTCGCACTTGGCGCCGTTCGCGGAGGATTTCCTTGCGCCGCTTGGCGGTCAGCTGCCCGAGAAAATCCTCGAAACTCCCATAACCCCGGTTTTCCCAGTGAAACTGGCAACCCGCCCGCCGCATGAGCAAAGGCGAGGTCGAGAGACCAGCATCGGTCGCAAACAGCCAGTGCAGGGACGAAACCCCCGCCTCCCGAGCTGCCTCGATAGCGAGATCTATGACCTCCCCGGCCAATTCCCCATCGCCACCCGCTTCGGGCGCCAGCAGCAGACGCGGTCCTGTGGCCGGAGTGAACGGCGCGGCCACCACCAGCTTGGGGTAGTAGGCCAGCCCCGCCCGTTCATGGGCCTCGGCCCAGGACCAGTCGAACACGAACTCGCCGAATGAATTGAATTTCAGATACTGCGGCAGCGCCGCAAGCAATCGACCCTCCGGTCCCTCGATCAGCAGATGATAAGGCTGCCATCCGACCCGTTCGCCGAGGCAGCCCTGCGTCTCCAGGGCTAGCAG
>JAJRDJ010000100.1 GCA_028678445.1 Methylococcaceae bacterium | reverse complement strand
GGCGGCGGGACTGGCGCCGAGGCCATCCCATCGATGATGTTGCCGAGCGGGAAGTGCAGTGAATGCGCCTTATGCAGCGCCACCTCCAGAACCCGGCTGACGACCTGCATGCCGCCCGCCAGACTGGAGGTGGGCGTCAGAATGACATGCACACTTTCGGTTTCGACCTTGCAGGCTTTGGCGATTTTTTCGATCACCTCGACCGGCGGCACCTTGTCCACTTCCATCACGATGGTGGTTTCGCCGAAAACGTCGCGATAACCCAGTTCCTCGTACAGTTCCTCGACCGGTTTCTCCACCCCATCCTTGATCTTGGTAGCCATGGCGCGGGCCGGTCCTGAACCCAGCGCATAAAACGCCCCCTTGCCCTCGCCATGCGAGAGGCTCCAGCCCGCGTACTGACTGCCGAGGCAGGCAAACACCGGATTGGTGCTACGTACGTTCACCATGGTCGGCCAGCGCTTGAAGGGCGAGCTCTGGGTCAGGGTCACCTTGCCCAGCCCGCCCAGGCAGACCTCGGCGATCAGCCGCCCCGCTTCCAGCCCCCCGAGAGCCTGAATGCCGGCGTCGATGATGGTGCAGTTATTGGCGAGTCGGTCGATCTTCAGCCGCAAGCAGTCGGCGTTGGCGATCATATATTTGACAATGGGCAGTGCGTAGGCATTGACGCTGACATGGGATTGCATGGATCTCTCTCCGGAGGATCGTGAAGAATGTGGGCATGAAACCGGGTTATCGGGATACGGATGAATGAACGCTGGCGATATAACGATGCAGTTGGTCGGCGCGTTGCTCAATCAGGGCCTCAACTGAACCGCGGGAATATCCCTCGGCCTTGAGGGTACATACCGGCTGGCCCGTCTCAATGATCGTGCCGATAGCCGGTACATCGGCACACCAATTCGGCCAGTCCAGCCCGGGATGCGCGGCTACCCTTTTTGGGGCGGACAAGACACGAAAAGCCCTCACCGGGGCTGGCGGAATATCGACGGGTAATCGGCCCAGGCAAGCACGGATGTGGGCGGCGAGCAGACCCTCCGGGTAGTCGTCATCGTAGAGCGCCATCGTGGCGCTGGGCCGGGCATTGACTTCAATCACCTGGAGACCGCCCACTGCGTCAAGCATGAAATCAAGGCTATTGAGCCCGACGAGTCCGCTGACCTCAACCAGGCGAGCAACAGTGCAGTGGATTTGCTGGCGCTGGGAGTCATCTAGCTGGGTTTGGTTGATCGCGCCGATAAACAGAAAGGGCTGCCCCGGCAGTTCAACTGTCAACAGGGTGTTGAAGCCAAGTATGGTTGCCCCTCGGCCATCAGCCAGGAATAATGCCGAGAGCGCGGGGCCATTCAGCCGCCGCTGGTAATACTCATCAGCACCGGCCTGAACATGGGCGCAGAAGCGTACACGCTTGCCCCCCTCGCTGCAACCGGACTTGATGACCCAGTTTGCGGGGTCCGGGGGATGATCGTGCCGGATTTCCGGGTGAGGAATTCCGCATGCGCTGAGCAACTGAAAAAACCGGCTTGGCACCCGATAAAGACGCTGAATGGCCGGTGAGTTACCGATCACCTCGCGTCCCTGGGCCAGTGCATCGAGCAAATCCGGGCTTGAGTCCAGGCCGCTACCATATACCAGCGGATAGGCGCCGGGCGGCGCCAGCCGGGCGGCGGCAGTCAGCAATCTCAATGGGTCGAAATCGCCCCCCGGCTCGGGAATCGCCATGACGTCAGCCGTGGCCGCGCGGGTGTCGGCATCGGCGTAATGGTCCAGCGCCACCGCGTGTATTCCCGCCCGGGCGGCCGATTGGGCCAGCAAGCGGGCCGAGCCGCTGACCAGCAGAAGTTTCTGTGGTAGGTCGCCCGCCGTCCGGCGCTGGCCGGCCAAACGCTCAGGTTCCGTCACTATTGGCGGACAACTCACGGATTTCCGCGCCGCGCTGGCGTGGGGTGCCAATCAGAAATTCCAGGGAATGTCCGGGGGAGAGTTGCTGCAGAACCTCATTTCGCAGGTCTTCGGCCGTTTCCCGGCTTTCCACCAGACAGAAACCGGTCGGGCCCCAGGAACTCTGGCCAATGCCGACCGCGCCACGCCCGGAGAGCAACCCCAGCGCCTCGCTCACCCTCGGGCTGGTAAAGCGCCCTCCCTGAGCCGGCGCAAAATGATCGCCGACTGCCGCTTGCAGTGCCGCGATGACCTCACCAAACGCCTCGATATCTTCCTCCACCACGGCGGGTAGCCCCCTCATCAGTAATAGATGACACAGCCGCGCCGCTTCTTCCACCGGAAACACCGGCAGTTCCCGGAATGCCTGGATTTCCTGGGCGCCATGCAAGCCTTGATCGTTATGATCCAGCACGATCAGAAAACGCCAGTCGACGGGCATGGCCAGACGGGCGATCACCGGCGGGATATGGGTGCGCTCCCCACGTCCGGCGTCCACTACCAGACCGCCCTGGTCGAATACTGCGATGCCTATCCCCGAGCGAGCGCCGCGGCCGATGGTGGCCGCAACGTCAACCACATTTAGGCCAAGCCCGTGGAGACGCGAAAGACCGAGCCCCACCGCCAGCGCCATCTGGGTACCGGAACCCAGGCCCGCATGATGGGGAATGGCGGTTTCGATATGGATCCGCGCTGGCAGGGGACGACCGAGCGCCGTTGATAATGCCTGGGCGGCCTTTCTTGCGCGGGCGGCATCCGGACCAGCCACTTCCAGTTCCCTCGTATGCTCAAGAGTGAGACGGGTTACTATCTCGTTAATGCCGACGCCAATGCCGCCAAATTTGCGCCCGAGGCTGCCGCCCATGTCGAGAAACCCCATATGCAAGCGAGCGGGGGCTTCGACGAGGACACGCCGGCGATCAGCGAGTGGCAAGCTGGATTTGGCTATTACGGATACCACGGAATGATCTCGACCAGGGGGGGATATCGCGTATGATCAGGCGGGTTCGTCGAGCGGCGGCTGCGGGTTGATGGCGGGGCTTACCTGATGACCCCGCAAGCAATGCGCGCGCCACCCGGCTGGTCAGCATAGTTATCAGTTTCGGCATGAATGATCAGGGAGCGGCCTTGCATATCGCTGAGGCTCAGCCGACCCGATTTGAACGGAGTGGTGGCGGAGCCATCCGGCGCCACGCTCAGCACGGGCAGGTCGCCCTTGTGACCCTTACCCTCCGGACCAAGGTGCTTGCCGGTCTTGTCCGGGTCGTAATGACTGCCCGCCGCGAGCCCGGCCAGTGTCTTGCCTTCCTTGTCTCCCGGGCCACAGGCCGGGTTCTCGTGAATATGCAAGCCGTGCAGCCCGGGCGGGAGTCCATGCAGCGCGGGGGCCAGCTCGATTCCGTTGGGGGTGTCCTTGAGGGTGACAGTACCCAGCAACTGGCCAATGCCGTTGCTGTCGAGCGCATGAACTTCGACGCTGCTTTCGGCCGCGCCAGCCGCCATGGAGCAGAGGAAGAGGATAAGTGTGATGACTGTGAAGCGCATGATTTTCTCCGTGTAATCATTGTGTTTATATCCTGCGGATTCATTGTAAACACAAGTCATGGTTCTGCGTCACGACCTGAACTGCGTCCGCCGTACCGT
Organism: Methylococcaceae bacterium; assembly: GCA_028678445.1. Classification (GTDB taxonomy): domain Bacteria; phylum Pseudomonadota; class Gammaproteobacteria; order Methylococcales; family Methylococcaceae; genus UBA6136. Next base: position 212 of record JAJRDJ010000100.1, on the reverse strand, counting down.
TAGGAAGGGCAGCGCCACGCCACAGATGATGATCAGCCCAGAGCCCATGAGCGCGAGCGTGCCGGGGATTTTGTCAAACAGAAAAACGCCCAAAACCATACTCATCACGGGGGCTGAATAACCCACCGCGCTGACCAGAGTGGCCGGAGCCAATTGATAGGCGCGCGTCAGGTAGAGTTGTGCGACACTGCCGGTCAAACCGGCCGCAAGGG